>JAQWRY010000007.1 GCA_029243485.1 Candidatus Binatia bacterium
TGGCGATGAACCGAAGCCTGCCGGGGCACTGTGGGCAGCGTAGAACGTCGCAGTCGAAGGCTCTTCTCATCAGGTCGGCCCACCGGTGATGGCGACGCCTGGGTTCTTTGGCTTCCTCCTCATCGTCGGGCGGAGCTGGGGGCTGGTGGCTTCGTCCGGCCGGTTCGGCGGCGCGTGCGACGGCGGCCTCGCGGCCACTGGCATGGCCGGCGAAGACGCCACTATAGATGATGAGGTTGATGCGCGGCCGGGGGATGACCGTGGCCAAGCGTTCGAGAAACTCGCCCGGCTCGAAGAGGATGTGCGTGGTGCCGTCGGACCAGGTGCGGGGAAGTTCGAGGACGACGAGGCCGTCATCGCGTAGCCGCAGTCGATTCTGGGCCACCGGTGGACGCAAGATGTAGCGAGCCAGACGCTCGAGGCCAGCGCGGTCGCGCTCGTGGACGGAGATGTTGGCGTGCAGGTCGAAGCCATCTTCGTGCGCGTGTCGGGGGCCGTCGTGTGGGATCCAGGGAGCGTCGGGGTCGGCGCCGATGCGGCGCAGGCGCTGGCCCGCGCGCCTGCCGGTGGCTACACGGCCTCGCGCGACCGCAGCGGTAAGACCGACGAGGGTGGGCGCGATGTCCGCCGCTGGATCGGCCGGGGCGGCCGCGTCTTCTCCAGGGAGCAGCCCCCGCCTTCGCAAGAGCCGTAGCACGCGGAGGCGAACCGTCGTGAGGAGACGCGTAATCTCGTTGTCGGTGGGCGGGGGCAAGGGGTGGAAGGCGTCGGCTTCACCGTTGGCGTCGAACACTCCATCGGGAGCCAGAGTATGGAAGTGCAGGTTGACGTCGAGGGCCGAGCCGCATCTCTGGATCGCAGTGACGGTGCCGCTGCGGGGATCGGGAACGCCGCTCTCCTTGGCGCGACGACGCAGCATGCCGAGGAGGGCGCGATTGAAGACGGCGAGGACGGCCCGGCACAGGCGGTGGTCGAAGGCCATGAGGTAGCGAAGGCGGTGGGGGACGGTGAGGACGTACTGGCGGATGGGCAAGCCACCAAGGACGTGGTCGACGAGATCGGCGGCACGCTCGTTCATGCGCCGGCCGGTGCAGCTCGAGCAGACCGCGCGACCCTTGCACGAGAAGGGTACCAGGTGCTCGAAGGCGCAGCTCTCGCATCGAAAGCGGGCGAAGCCGCGAGCGAGAGAGCCGCACGAGATGAAGTCGCGGAACTCGCGCTCGACGAAGGCGGGTAGCGGGTGGCCGCCTGCGCGGCTCGAGACCTCTTGCAGGAAAGTCTCGAGGTGTTCGCGGACGATGCGGTGCAGTACAGCGTCCTTGGGCGAGCGCGGGCGGTAGACGACGCGCGGCCCGGTCCCCTCGTGTACACACTGCGCCGCCGCGTCGCTCGACATGGCTGGCGGCGGAGCGCGATCCGTGCCGGGCGTGGCCGGTGAGCAGAGCCGGCCGCAATTCCGGGTGCCTCACCGAATCGGCCGGCTGTCCCTTACGACTTGCTACGCGCTCGTGAAGCAATGCGATTCATCGCCCGTGGCTGAGTGTTCCTCAGGACGGCGCGTTGACTCACTTGGTCCGGAGTGATCCTGGGGCAGTTTGAGTGTGGCTGAGTTGTCTTGCGATTCACGGGGTGTGGACAACGTTTCAGAAAGTTGGCACACCCCTGGCACACAAGAGCGGTCAGGACGCTGATCGTCGCCTTGGCCCGGTCCCGAAAGTCATTGATAATACTAGACTTCCAAAGAGCCACCCGCCGGAATCGAGCCGGCGACCTACTGATTACGAATCAGTGAATCGCCACGATCTCTTCTACGACCAGCGAATCCAATCCGGCGCGCCCCAACTCGATTGCGAGGTCTTCCGCCTCGTCGCGGTTCGCGCAGAGTCCCACGCGCACCCGGTACAGCGTCTGCTCGGCGCGGTGCGCCTTGGCGACATAGACGTCCCGCGGCCCACGCCGCAGTGGCGCCATCCCGATCCCGCGCAGCCTCGCGACCTGCGTGCGCATCGCGACCGCATGCGGTTCGGTCACGAATGAACCGACCTGTACCGCGAAGCGAACAGCGCGTGGTGGCCCTTCGTACGTCCGGATCGGATCCAGTCGCACCTCGGCTGTCCCGGCCTGCACCATCCCGAGCCGCTGCGCCGCGCCGTAGGAGAGGTCGATCTCCCGATCATCCACGTACGGTCCGCGATCGTTGATCCGCACCACGATCGAGCGCCCGTTCTCGAGATGCGTCACCCGAACCGGCGTTCCAAGAGGCCATGTCCGGTGCGCGGCCGTCATCTCGTTCTGATCGTACCGCTCACCGCTCGCTGTCGCGCGGCCGTGAAACCCGGGCCCGTACCAGGAGGCCACCCCGACCGTCGTGCTGGGACTCTGCGGCGCCCGCGTCGCGCACGCCGGCGCGAGAAGCATCAGGGCCGCCAGGCCTGCGAAGACAACGGGGGCTCCCCCCGGGCGCTCTCGCACGAATCCTCTCATCCACCACCTCCACGACCTCCCCACGGGACCGGATCCTCAATGGGAATGATATCACGGTTCCGGGGCTTGGAAAGAGAAGGTCCGCGCCGGCACGGGCCTGCGGGGGGCGCATGGCCGAAGCAATCGGGGTGGGGCGGAGGAAGTGAGTCCGAGGAAGCTTTGTGCTAGGTTCGCCCAGCGGGTCGCCTCCATTTTTTGGAGCAATCTTCGGCCCGGGAGCATTGCGAGTATGTCCGGCCATTCCAAGTGGAGCACAATCAAGCACAAGAAGGCGGCGAAGGACGCCAAGCGCGGCAAGATCTTCACGAAGCTGATTCGTGAAATCACCGTCGCAACGCGCCTCGGCAACAGCGGAGACCCGAACTTCAACCCGCGCCTACGCACCGCGATCATCGGGGCCAAGGCCGCGAGTATGCCCAATGACAACATCGAACGGGCGATCAAGAAGGGTACGGGGGACGCCGGTGGCGCGGTCTACGAAGACGTCGTCTACGAGGGGTACGGTCCTGGTGGTGTCGCGCTCCTCGTTCGGACGCTCACCGACAATCGCAACCGCACCGTTGCCGATGTCCGCGGGGTCTTCACGAAGCACGGCGGAAACATGGGCGAAGCCGGCTGTGTGAACTGGATGTTCCATCGCAAGGGAGTTCTCTTGGTCGATCGGGCTGCGGTCGAGGAAGAGAGCCTGATGGAGCTCGCGCTCGAAGCCGGCGCCGAGGACGTCGCCGATTCCGGCGAGGTCTGGGAGATTACGACGGATCCCGAGGCCTTCGAGCCGGTCCGGGACTCGCTCGAGAAGGGCTCGATCGAGGTCAACAGCGCCGAGATCGCGATGCTGCCCGAGAACACCGTGAAAATTGGAGGGACCGACGCCGAGAAGCTGCTGAAGCTGATCGACGCCCTCGAAGACAACGACGACGTGCAGAGTGTGGCCGCCAACGCAGACTTTGACGAGGAGGCGCTGGCGCAGCTGGGAGCGTGACGGTGGTCCGCGGAGGCCGCGGCGCGCGCAGGGAAGGTGGAGCCGCGATTGAACGCGGAGAGGGGTGGGGCCGGAACGTGCGTGTACTCGGGGTCGATCCGGGATCGCGGAAGACGGGCTGGGGTTTGATCGAAGAGGCCGGCGGAGATCTGCGAAGCCTGGGTTCCGGCGTTGCTGCTTCGGGTAACGGCGAGATCAGCGAACGCCTCGCGAGGATCGGCGAACAGATTGAGGCGATCCTCGACGAGTGGAAGCCCAACGCCGTGGCGATTGAGAAGGCATTCGTGGGCAAGAACGTGGCGAGCGCGCTGCGCCTCGGCGAAGTCCGGGGGGTGATTCTGGCGAGCGCCGGTCGCCGTCGACTGCCGGTCGTCGACTATCCTCCGGCGACGGTGAAGGTGGCTGTCGCGGGGGCGGGCGCGGCAACCAAGGAGATGGTCGCGCGCGGCGTGAGTGCTCTGCTTAACGTCGACGCGATCGCGGGTGACGCGACCGATGCTCTGGCGGTCGCGGTCTGTCATGTCCGTCACGACCGGTTCCGGAGTCGCCTGCGGTCGTCGACCGTCGTGGCTCCCGCCGTTCGTGCGCGCGTCCGCGTGGTGCGAGGCGGCCGATGATCGGCGGGCTGCGCGGCAAGGTCGCGCACAAAGAGCCCGGTCGTCTCCTAATCGACGTCGGCGGAGTCCTGTACGAAGTGATGGTGTCCCTGCAGGCCTTCTCGCAGCTCCCGAAGGAGGGCGCCGCGGTCAAGGTGGACGTCGTGACCCACGTTCGGGAAGACGCCTTCGTCCTTTACGCCTTCGTGGATCCCGCAGAGAAACTGCTGTTTGCCTGGCTGCGGGGCGTGAACGGGGTCGGTCCGAAGCTCGCCCTGAACATCCTCTCCGGGATTCCCGCGCAGGACCTGCGGGGCGCTCTCGGCGCGGGCGACGTTCCGCGGCTCTGCAAAATCCCCGGCGTGGGCAAGAAAATGGCCGAGAGGCTCGTCCTGGAGTTGAAGGAGCGCTCCGGGGAGCCCGCGGAGGTTCCCGGTGCAGGTCCCCCGGCCCGCGCGGCCGGCGAAGAGGCACTGTCGGCGCTCGTCAACCTGGGGTACAAACGGGCAGAGGCCGAACGAGTCGTGGAATCCCTGTCGCCTGACCTGTCTCTCGAGGAGACCATCCGGGAAGCTCTTCGGAGGTTTGCGCGCTGATGGCGCTCGATCCCGACGCGCCCGACCTGGATGAGGAGGACGCCGCGCCCGCCCCGGAACTGGGCCCCGCGGAGGAGGAGGTCCGGTTCGACGCCTCCCTGCGCCCGGAGGCCCTCGGCGACTACGTCGGCCAGGACGCGATCCGCCACACGCTTGGCATCGCTATTCAGGCCGCGCAGGAGCGCGGGGACGTTCTCGACCACGTGTTGCTCTGCGGCCCACCCGGCCTGGGCAAGACGTCGCTCGCTCAGATCATCGCCCGCGAGATGGGTGTGCGCTGTCGCAAGACTCAGGGGCCGGCCGTCGACCGCGGGGGCGACCTCGCGGCAATTCTCTCCGATCTCGACGCAGGGGACGTCCTTTTCATCGACGAGATCCACGGCCTGCCGCGCAAGGTCGAAGAGGTGCTCTATCCGGCGATGGAGGACTTTGAGCTAGACCTGATCGTCGGGCAGGGGCCGACGGCCCGCAGCATGCGGCTCTCGCTCAAGCCCTTCACTCTGGTCGGCGCGACGACGCGCGCCGGCATGTTGGATGCGCCGCTGCGCGATCGGTTCGGTTCGACGTTTCGTCTCGAGTTCTACGCGGTGGCCGAGCTCGCCCGCATCCTGCATCGGTCGGCCGAGATCCTCGGCGTGGACCTGCGCGCGGAGGGAGCCGATGAGATCGCTCGGCGCTCGCGCGGCACACCGCGTATCGCGAACCGCCATCTGAAGAGAGTGCGCGACTACGGGCAGGTCGAGCACCCGTCTCGCCCGATCGACGAGAACATCGCAGCGGCCGGTCTCGAGTTGCACCGCGTGGATCCCGGCGGCCTCGAGCCGATGGACCATCAGATCCTCCTCGCCGTTCTCGATCGTTTCGACGGCGGTCCGGTGGGCGTCGAGAGCCTCGCCGCGATGCTCGGGGAAGAACGCGAGACGCTCGAAGCCGTCTACGAGCCGTTCCTCGTACAAGAGGGCTACCTGGAACGAACGCCTCGCGGTCGCATCGCGACTCGTCGCGCCTACGATCACTTTGGCCGGCAGGTGCCGACTGGGCCGCGCCAGGGCCGTCTTCTCTAGCCTGATGCCGCTGCTCGGACGAACGTGGGTCCTCCTCGCCCTCGGGCCCGTCGCGATTCGGGGACTCAGGCGATGAGCGACGACACCCAGAACGAGCCGTCGCCGGAACCTCCGGAAGGGGGGGAGGGCGCCGGTCGGTTGTGGCGTCGCCGCGAGGCGACTCTGCTCGTCGCGGCCATCGCGGCTGCACTCTTCTTCCTCGTCTTCGAGACGCGGATGCCTCCGTTCTCCAGCAGTCAGACGGTGAGCCAGAACGTCGCGTTCTTCCTCCTCATCAATCTGAACATCGTTCTGATCCTGCTGGTGGTGTTCCTGATCGGCCGGAACATCGTGAAGCTGGTCATCGAGCGTCGGCAACGGGTCCTCGGCTCGCACCTGCGAACACGGCTCGTCCTCGGATTTGTCGCCGTTGCGATCACGCCGGCCGTGCTGCTGTTCATCGTCGCGCTCGGGTTCATTCAAAGCTCGATTGAGAACTGGTTCTCGGTGCAGGTCGAGAGTGCACTCGAAGGCTCACTCGACATGTCGGAGACGTACTACCGCGAGTCGATGGCGACGGCGCTGCATCAGGCGCAGGAGTTGGCCAGACGGCTCGGCCCCGCGAAGCGGAAGCTCTCGGGGCAGAAGCGGTTGATCGAAGTGAAGCAGCAGGAGTACCAGGCCGCGACCGTGCAGATCTTCGACATGGAGGGGAAGCCGCTGGAGCGCGTCGAGGCCGCCGGCCTGAGTCCGAGTCTCAGTTGGCCGCCGTCCGAGGGTTTCCTGGCCCAGGTCATCGAGCACGGCGAGAGCGCCGAGGTCGTCGCGACTCCTGACGGCGAGATCTTGCGCGCTGCGGTCCGCATTGTGAGGAAGTCCGGGAAGACGCGCGGGATCGTCGTCGTCGAGCAGAGCGTTCCGAGGAGCGTGGAGCGACGCGCCGACGAGATCGAGCAGAGCTATCGGCAGTACAAGCAGCTCCGTCTGCAGCGGCGCCCGCTGATCAACAACTACGTCCTCACGCTCTTGTTGACGTCTCTCGTCGTCGTCTTCGGCGGAACATGGCTTGGCTTTACGATCGCTCGGAGCCTAACCGGCCCGCTCCAACGGCTGGCCGAGGGGACACGGCGAGTTGCCGAGGGCCATCTCGACGAGCAGATCCCGCAGGGGTCGGGCAGCGATGAGATCGCCACGTTGGTGACCGCCTTCAACCGGATGACCGCGAACTTGCGGACCACGCACACCGCGCTCGCGGAACGCCGGCAGGCCCTCGAGACGATTCTGGGCAACATCGCCGGTGGTGTGGTGTCGATCGATCGCCAGGCGAGAATCGAAACCGTGAACGAGGCGGCGCGCAGCATGCTCGGCATCGAAGAAGACGCGGTTGGGATGCCCTTTCGGCAGTGGTTCTCGAGTCCGCGCTTCGCCGCGATCCGCGAATTGCTATCCGAACTCGACAAGCGGGCGCAGCAGGGTATCTGGGAGAAGCTGCCGCCGCAGCGGATCTCGATCGAGCACGAAGACGGTGGCGCGGACATCCTCGCGTCCGGCGTCGTCCTGCGAATCGAGGAGGGCGATGCGGTCGGGGCTCTGCTGTTCTTCGAGGACATCACCGAGATCCGAAAGGTCCAACGCATGGAAGCGTGGCGCGAGGTCGCGCGCCGCATCGCGCACGAGATCAAGAACCCGCTCACGCCGATCCAGCTCTCCGCGCAACGTCTGCGCAAGGTATACGCAGAGCAGCTTGGCGGATCCGTTTTGGATCAGAGTACGCGGACCATCATCGCCGAGGTCGAAGTTCTGAAGAACCTCGTGAGCGAGTTTGCGAACTTTGCGCGGCTCCCGTCGGGGCCGCACTTGCCGACGGACCTGAACGAACTCGTGGACGAGGCCCTCGGGCTGTTCCGTGAGGCGCACCGCCAGATCGGCTTCAAATTTGAGAGGGACGAGCGGGTTCCGCGGCTCGATCTCGACCGGGACGGCATCCGCCGCGTTCTCACGAACATGTTGGACAACGGAGTCGCGTCGATCCTCCAGGCGCGCGGGCAGGACCCGGCCGTGGCCGCTGTCGCCGACGGTGAAGGGGAGGTCGTCGGGCACATCACCCTGTCGACGCGGCTCGAGGCCAGCCGTGGTCTCGTCCGGCTCGAGATCGCCGACGACGGCTCCGGAATGTCCGCCGAGGTGAAGGCGCGGCTGTTCGAGCCCTATTTTTCCACCAAGGCGCAGGGGACCGGTCTGGGCCTCGCGATCGCCTCCCAGGTCATCGCGGATCACCGGGCGTTCATCCGGGTCCGGGACAATCGGCCGCAGGGAAGCCGCTTCGTCATCGAGTTCCCTTACCGCCGGGCGGGCGCCCCGGGGGACGCCGGGCAGACCTGAATCGGTAGGGCTTCCGGGCGGGTTTTCAGCTAGAGAAGGTCGAGCGCAGCCACTCGCGGAGATACGGGTCTCCGCCTACGGGAGAGAGAACGAGAGATGTCGACCAACATCCTGGTCGTGGACGACGAAGAGAAGATCCGCGAGACTCTGCGCGGAGTGCTCTCCGACGAAGGCTACACGGTGTCCGACGCGGGCGACGGGCGGACCGCCCTCGATTCGCTGCGCGCCACGCGGCCCGACCTCGTCATCCTGGATGTCTGGCTGCCCGAGATCGACGGCATCTCGCTCCTCGAAGAGATCAAGCGCATCTACGCGGACCTTCCGGTCATCATCATCTGCGGTCACGCGAATATCGAGGCCGCCGTTCGGGCCACTCGCCTCGGCGCGTCGGACTTCATCGAAAAGCCGTTCTCTCTCGACGCACTCCTCGCCTCGATCGCGCGCGCGCTCGGGAAGGGCGAGGGCGACGGTAGCTCGCCGGCCGAGTCGGTCGTTCCGCTCGCAAGCGATGGCGACGCGCAGAGCGTGCGCCCCCAGCGGACGATCGGCAAGAGCGTCGTGGCGAGCGGGCACGGGCTCCACACGGGAGTCCGAACCGGCGTTATCCTTCATCCGGCAGGCCCCGGCACCGGAATCGTGTTCCAAAGTCTCGCGACGGAAAAGTCGGTGCCGGCGCACGTCGATTTCGCCGACTCGACCGGATACGCGACCACGCTGTTCCGAGGCGGATTCGGTGCGAAGACCGTCGAACATCTCCTCGCGACACTGAACGCCTACGGCATCACCAACCTGATCGTGAAGATGGAAGGCGAAGTTCCGGCGCTCGACGGCTCCGCGCTCGGGTTCTGCCGGATGCTCGATGAGGCCGGCATACAAGAACAGGCCGGCGCCGGCATCAAGCTCTACGAAGTGGACCAGCGCTTCGAGGCTCGTGAAGAGAATGCGACGTTGGTCGTCGAGCCCTACGACGGTTTCGTGATCGACTACACGCTGGACTATCCGGCTCCCGTGGGTGAGCAGCGCTACGTGTTCGAGTATTCGGGACCGGAGTCGTTCCGTGATCAGATCGCGCCCGCGCGCACGTTTGGCTTCGTCCAGGAGTTCACGCAGCTTGCGTCCGTCGGGCTGGCGGCGGGCGGTCGTCTCGACAACTGCATCCTGATCGGTGACGACGGTGTGGTGAACGGGGAACTTCGCTTCGAGGACGAGTTCGTGCGCCACAAGATCCTCGATGTCATGGGCGACTTCGCCCTGCTCGGACGGCCCATCCGGGGCCGGATCGTCGCTCGCGCGACCGGTCATCGGCACAACGTCGGCATGGTGAGGACACTCCTCGCAGCCGCGGCGTAGAGATCGACCTGTGCGGCTAAGCTCGTGCTTGATGGAGAGCGCGGGAGAGTCTCCGGCCTGATTCGTAGTCGATGTTCGTCTTGGGAGGGGGCTGCAATGTTCTGGCGTTCAAACAGGCGAAGCTGTTTGAGAGTTCTGTTGTCGCTGGCTTGGGCGGCCCTGGCGGTAGGCTCTCCGGCTTTCGCCGGGCACTCGGTTGAACTGCTGAGTGGGGCGCGTATCGAACTCAGAGCTTCTCGATCTCCGGCGACCAGGCCGGGATTTACTGCAGCGGGGGCAAGTGCAGGATCGATGGTCCGGGCTCAATCGGCGAGGCTATGAACTGTATCGACGCGCAGAAGGTTTGCTTGACGGATGTCGAGATCCACAACTGCTCTCTGGGCGTGTCCGCGAATGAGAAGATCGTCGCCGCCGCGCTCGATGCCCACGGCCATACCATTGCGATTAATGCGCCGAGTGGGAATGTTCGTCTGTCCGACTTGATGTTGCACGGGAATGGCACCGATATCGACGCGGAGAAGGTAATCGTAAGAGACACGACGATCCTGGGAAACGACGTCGGGGTCCCCAGTTGCAAGTTGGTAAAGTTCGTCGCGTCGTCGCTCGACAACAGCGACTAGGACATCCGATCCACCCGCCTGCCGATCCTCGTCGGCGGTTCCTGTTCGGTTATGAGCCAGAACTACCCAGCGGGGCAGATCTGCGGGGTCTGCGCAGGAGGCTGAGTTTCGGCTAACGGAGGGAAGGCGAGGCGAGCGAGCCGCGGACCGCCCAGCCCTTCTGGCCGCTCTTGCGCGGGGGGAGTAGCGAGGTGGCGACGCGAAGCCCGGGCCGCGCGTCGGCCGCGACGTCGAGCTGGAAATCGATGTTGAGTACGCTTCGCGCCGCCGGGTCTCGAACGAGGACGTCGCCGGTGGCCGCGACGGTCACTTCGTCGCCCGCCGCCTCGAACTCGTCGATCTGCAGTCGTGCGCCCTGGAGTTCGGCATCGAGCCGCACGGTCTGGAAGGTGAGATCGGGCACGGTAAAGCCCTGCGCGATGATGCCTTCGAGAGACACGTTCTTCGCGCGTAGCTTGATCTTCCCCTTCGAACTCTGCGTGCTGCGCCCGTCGCCGGACAGCTCGAGGTCGAGGGAGGCCGTTCCTCCGAGGGCGCCGGGCGAGGGCAGGAGGCGTCGGGACAGCTTGGCCAGGGAGACCTCGTCGAGTCTGACGCTCGTGTCGACCTTGCCGTTGGTGGTCTGAACCGTGCCGTCGAAGGTCCCGTCGTACAGACTCCCGGAGAAGTCGGCCGAATCGATGGGGCCGAAGAGGACGCCGAGAAGCGGGGTGCTGACAGTGATCTCGGAGATCTCTGCCATGTACTGCGGCGTCTCTCGGTGCGAGAGGCGTACGTTCTCGAGTCGGTATCCGCTCGGGAAGGAGAAGGCGACGTCCTCGAAGACGACGCGCACGGGGATCTCGCGTGTGGCCTCGTCGATCGCGCGTCGAGCGATCAGCTCGTGCGGCAGTCCGAACAGCAGTGCGATGACGAGCATGGCGATCGTGAACGCCCCATAGCCCAGGACACCCTTCCACGGGCCGATGACCTGGCCGAGACGGCCGAGAGAAACACGGGTCAAAGTGGGGGTCATCGCGGGCTCAGGCGGGCGACGACGAGGGTCGCGTCGATCAGAGATGGATCTTTGTACTCGCGCTTGAACGCTGCGCGCGAGAGGCGCATCGGCGGGTCCTTGTACTCGATCGTGTAGAGGAGCTCGATGACCTCGCGAAGAGGCACGGCCTCGAGCCGCATGTCGACCAGGTCCTCTTCGAAGTTCTCGCCGATCTGGCGGCTCGACGGATTCATCGAGACGATTCGCTCTCGGCCGACGATCGGCACGGTCGTGGACTCGAGCTGCGAGAAGAGCGAGGCGCCGCCGTTGGAGCCGTCGCCGCCGCCCTCGAGGTCCGCCACGGCGTGGCGGAGAGTCCGATACCGTTCGGCCAGCGCGTTGATCGAGGCCGCGTCGCGCTGTGCGATGGCGATCTTTCGGTCGAGATCGGTGAGGGTGTTGGTCATCGGCTCGTACACCCCGAGCCAGAGGATGAGTACAGCGGCCACGCCCATCGCGCCGTAAAGCATGCTCCGTTCGCGTGGTTGGAGACCGGCGAGAAACTCGGTCACCTGGGCACGCGGGCCTGCGAGAAGCCGCTCGATCATCCGGCGGTTCCTTCCTCGAACTCGATCGCGGTGCGGAACTCGATGCGATCGTCGATTCCCTTCTTCACGTCGCGGACGTCGGGCTCGACCGCGCCGGGGAGATCGTGGAGCGCGCGTTTGATGACGTCGACCGACTCGTAGGTGTCAGTCCGTCCGCGAAAGCGGACACTCTCTGCGTCGATAGAGAGCTCCTCGATCTCGAACGGGGTCGTCGCGGGTACGGCCTGGTTGATCAGGCGCAGTACATCGAGCACAGGGGGGCGCGCTGCACTCGAGCCGCCGAGCATGGCGCGGCGGCGTTCGAGGCCCTGTACCGCGCCCTCGAGGCGGATGCGCTCCTGGCCTACCGGGGCGTTCGAGGCGATCGGTGCGACGGTTGTCCGGATCTCTTCGCGGAGCGCGGAGAGTTCAGAATTTCGTTCGGCCACGACGATGCCATAGCTGACGAGTCCGAGAAGGATCGTTACGGCCGCAACGGCAGCCGTCTGCCGAAGTTGGCGTCGCGCCTCTTCGCTCGGGGCGTGATACACGAACTCGCCGGTGCGGAAGTTGACGCCGGTCGGCGCGACAGCGGCCGCCCTCGCGGCGAGGGCAACAGCGCGGAGGCTGCCCGGGTGAACGTCTGCGGCCCAGGGCGGTAGCGCCTGGTTCAACGGGACGGCATCAACGCCGAGCGCTTGGGCGGCGCCCACGGAGTCCTCGGGTACCGCGACCTCGACGACCGCCGGGAGTTCGTCCTCGCCGACCAGGGTGAGAGCGAGCCAGCGGACCTCTCGCGCGAGGGCATCTCGGTCGAGGCCGCCGAGGGTGTGGAGGCCGCGAAGCTGTCCATCGCGGATCAGGGCGACCACACCCCCCGGCCGCGGCTCGACGACCAGGGCATCGGGTCGCCCGAGCGCCACGAGACCGGCAAGGGCGAGGGCGCCGACGTCGACGACAGCGGGGTCGACATTCGCCTCCGCCAGTTCCTGCAGATGGCGCGCGAGCGCATTGCGCGGCGTGAGCGAAGCGAGGAGATCGGAGCCGCTGGTCTTGGAGAGGACCGTGTACGTCGTGACGGCCTCGTCGAGCTCGAACGGGACGAGGCTCTCGAGTTCGAACGGGACGGTCGCGTTCAGCCGGGCCGGCTCGGTGAACGGAAGGTGCAGGAGCCGGTGCGTGACAACGCCCTCCTCGAGTGCCGTCGCGATCGCGTCGGGCGCGGTCGAGCAGTGCTGCTGGATGGCCGCCTGAAGCACGCCGGCGCGCTCGTCTTCGGACCCGCACGGGACGACCCACGGGCCTCCGACCTCGGGGCTTCGCCCCGCGGTATCGAGGACTGCGAGCACGAACCCGCCCTCCACCCGATCCACACCCAGCGCACGCATCCGGCTCAGGGTACCCCGCCGGGGCCGACTCCCCAAACGGGGCGTTGCTTCCAGGAGAGGGGCGCTTTGCTCTTCACCTCGACGATGGCCTCGACGGATTGGGTCGCGTCACCGACGATTGCCGTCGAGATGATCGAGTAGACCTTGCTGCGGTCGAGGTTCTTCGGCTTGGGCTTGGTGCCGCTCGGGCAGTTCTCCTCTTCGAGCCACGCCCGGACGTCGTCCGACGTCCGCGGGGGCGCCGACAGAGCATCCGTATTCTCGCACCCGATCGCCCGGAGGACCTCGGGTGGGGCGGTGCGGACGTTGATCCCTTGGTCTCCCTTCTTCGCGGGGAAGGCCGTGATGAACGGGCGGAGCTGGCCGAGGACGGCATCGGTGAATCCGCGGATCGTGCGGAGGTCGTCGATGGATTGGAGTTCGCCTCGTCGCGGCTCGCACGGGATCGGCAGGGAGCAGTCGCCGCTCAAGCTGCGTAGGTTCCCGTCCTCGCTCACCTCGAGGCGGGCTTGAACCGACTGAAGCAAGCTTGGGTCGAGGTCCAAATCGGCAAAGAGGTTCTCGAAGGGCTCGGGGTTGTCGAGCGCGTCGTTCAGGTTCAGACGGCCGACCTCGTCGCGGATCGCGATCTGCATCATGTGCCCCTGGGCGGTGGGCAGGCTCAGCGGGGACGCGTCGATAAAGGTGTTCACGAAGCCGCGCACCTGATCATCGCTCACCCCGAGTGCTTCATGCGCCCCGACCTGTCCGGAGCGCGCGAGAAGTTGGGCCGCCATGGCGTTGCCGGCGTTCCGCGTGAGGTGGCTGTGCACGAACGTGGCGTCAGTCATCTCGACGACGATTAGCGTCAAGAGTGCGACGGAGAGCAGCGCGGACAAGAGCGCAAGGCCTTGTTGGTCCCGGAGCGTCTTTGCGAGCACGCCGCCGTTCACGCGATGTCGGCGGGGGTGCACTACTGCGCCCCCATCGGCAGGGTCACCGTCGTGCGGTAACTCGTGGGGACGGCCGTGCCGTCGTCGACGGAGAGCGTGAGGCGGACGGCGCGGGGCACCTCGGCCGAGGGCTCCTGTTGCGTGAGCCAGCTACCGCCGGGCGGCAGGAGTTCTGCCTGGAAGGACTGCACGTCTTCGAGCACCAGCATCGTCACGGGCTCGACGCCTTGCGCGGCGACCGACGGGAGCTGCTGCTTCATGAGCAGCATGGATCCCGGGCGGTCTGGATCGCGTTCGAGGTAATATCGAACGACGTCGATGGGGTCGCGGGCTCCGCCCTGGACGCGGCGGGCTCCTGTGGTTGCGAACCGAAGCTCGCTCGCCGGTTCGTCGAACGTGCGGTCGAGTAGGGAAAACCGAAGCCGCTCGTCGTCGAAGGCGAGGGCACCCGTGAGTTCCTCCGACAGCCGCATGAGCGTGATCCGTGCGGCCGAGGACATCTGGACGGATGCTTCCGCCCGGTCGCGGCTCTCGATCGTCTGCTGGAACGGTGTGACCTGCGCGACGACAATGATCGCGAGGATCGAGATTCCGACGAGAAGCTCGAGCAGCGTGAAGCCCGCCTCGGCTGGGTTGTGGGGAGTCATGACGTCCGAACCCAGAGCGTGAGTTCCGCGGCGCCGCCGATTCCGTCGGGCGGGATCACACGCACGGTGACCTCGCGCACGTTCTGGAAGAAGCCGGGGGTGCTGACGTACAGTTCCCACAGATAACCCGGGAACTCGCCGGGGTACTCCCCTTCGAAATCGCCGCGCGTCTCGCCGACATCCGGCGCACCCTGCAGCTCGATCTGGGCGAGCCTTTCGCGGGCGAGGAACAGAGATTCGGTGTAGCTCCGCTCTCGCGCGATCGTCTTCAGGTTCTGCGCGTGAAGGCCGAGGAGAGCGGTGAACGCCGTCGCGAGAATTGCGAGGGCGACCATGACCTCGAGGAGCGTGAAGCCGCGCTCCCCGCGTCGGGTTCGGCGGTTCATCGCAGCGAGCCCATGAGTCCGGTTGGGATGTCGTCGTCGTCGAGGATGCGGGCGCGCGTGCTCACCGGATCGATCACGACGGCGACCCGTCTCCCGGCGCCGTCGTCGAGCCACAGGAGTGCGGGGTCGGCGTAGCCGTCGGGAGAGAAGAGGGTGGTGTCGTAACCTTCGGTGCTCGCGGTGACGCCGGGGCCTTCGACGCTGATTTGGATGGGATCGGGGACGGTGATCTCGCGGTAGAGCGGTGTGTCGATAGGCGCGAAGCGGACGCCGCCTGCGGATGGGACGAGCCCTTCTGCCCGATACGTCCCGCGTTGCGGGTTCACGGCAAGGCGAATCCACCGGTTTCGGATCGCGGCCTCCTCCCGAAGGAACTGCACGCGTGTCGCGAGACGGCGCGCGCTCGAGTCGAGAGCCGCGCTACTGAGTACGCCGACGCGCGGTACGACGAACGCGACGAGCAAGCCGATCAGGCCCATCACGACGGCGAGCTCGATCAGCGTGAACCCGGCATGTCGTAGGGTCTCGGCCCGCGGGCGGGCCGGCAGGATCATCCCAGATCTCTCGAGTCGACGTCGGCGGCCGGACCCTCGCCGCCCTCGGCTCCGTCCGCGCCGAACGAGATGATGACGAAATTCCCGCCGTCACTTTGGAAGACGTATGGCAGGTCCCACGGGTCGGCGGGGATCTTGGACAGGTAGCCGTCGGGGTTCCACCGACGCGGCAGCATGCCACTGGTGGGGGGAAGAACGAGCGCTTCGAGTCCCTGATCGGTCGTCGGATAGAAACCGTTGTCGAGCTTGTAGAGATGGAGAGCCTGCTCGATCGCCTTGATGTCGGCGGCGGCCTTCGTCTGCCGTGCTTCGTCGGTGCGGCCGAGGATGCGGGGGGCGACGAGGGTGATCAGTAGGCCGAGGATGAAGACCACGACCATGATCTCGATGAGGGTGAAGCCAGCCTGGTGGCGGCTTCGTGGTACCAAACTCTGCATGCGGTCGATCATCCCACGAATCTACCTGACCAGCGAGTTGATCTCGAAGATTGGGAGGAGGATCGCGAGCACCACGAAGATCATGACTCCGCCCATCACGACGATCATGAGGGGCTCCAGGACGGCGGTGAGGCCGGCGAGGCTGCTCTCCACGTCTTGCTCGTAGGCGTCCGCCACGCGCTCCAACATGGGCTCGAGCTCGCCCGAGCGCTCGCCCACCGCGATCATCCGGGTGAGTAGCGGGGGAAAGAGCCCTGAGCGCCGAAGAGGTTCGGCGACGCTCTGGCCCTCGCGGATGGCCGTGCGGGCCTCTTCGATTGCTCCGCGCAGCGCTTCGTTGCCGATGACGCGCCCGGCGAGTTCCAGCGCCCCAAGGAGCGGGATCCCGTTTCCGAGGAGGGTGGCGAGCGTGCTGGAGAAGCGAGCGACCGCGACCTTGGTCAGAATCGGACCGACGAGCGGCGTCGAGAGCAGCTTCCGATCGACCCACGCTCGCCCATCGGGTCGTCGGACGATCGCGGTCCCCGCCGCGATCAGCGCAAGGAGGATCAGGAGCAGGAGCCACCAGCTTTCGGTGATCGCGTTCGAGGCGCCGAGCAAGATGCGCGTCAGCAACGGAAGCTCGGCCTCCTGATCGGCGAAGATCCGCGTGACTTTCGGTACGACGAAGCCGAGCATCAGGAGCACGATGCCGCCCGAGATGCAGCTCATGATCACGGGGTAGGCGAGGGCGTTCCGTACCCGGGCCCGCAGGCGGGTCTGCGCTTCGGTGTGCGTCGCCAATCGTTCGAGAACGAGGTCGAGGGCTCCGGCGGTCTCGCCGGCGCGGACCATGCCGACGTAGAGTTCGGGAAAGACGGTCGGATGTTCGGACATCGCGTCCGCGAGCGACGTACCCTGACTCACGGCGTCGCGCAGATGGGAGAGGACGCGCGTGGCTGCCGGCCGTTCGGACTGTTCGCCGACCGCGGAGATCGCCTCGACTACCGGGATGCCGGCGGAAAGAAGGGTCGCGAGCTGACGGGAGATCAGCGCGAGGTCGGCGCTCGTGACGCGCGCGCTCGGTCGCCACGCTAGCGCCGCTCCCTGCGGTGACGTCGACTCTTCGACGACCTCCGTCGGATAGATGCCGCCCTTGCGCAGTCGCGACCGCGCGCTTCGTGCGCTCTCGGACTCGACGACGCCTTTGACGTTGCGGCCGCCCTCGTCGAGGCCTTTGTATGCGAAGACCGGCATCGATCAGGTCTAGGTGACGATGTCTTCCTGCGTGACCCGGAGGACTTCGGCGACGGTCGTCGTTCCTTCGGTCACCTTCTCGGCACCGTCGTCGCGAAGGGTCCGCATGCCGCGGCTCGTTGCGAGCTTTCGGATGGCGGCGGCGTCGCTGCGTTGCATCACGAGGGTTCGCACATCGTCGTCGACCGGCAGAAGTTCGTGGATGCCGCTTCGTCCGCGGTAGGATGTGCCTTTGCAGTCCTCGCAGCCGGGGCCCTCGCCGAAGATCTCGGTGCCGGTCGGGATTCCGAGCTCCCGCTCGGTCTCGGCGGTGGACGTTTCAGCGACCCGGCACGTCGGGCAAACCCGACGAACGAGGCGTTGGGCCATGACGCCGTTCAAGGAGGAGGAGACGAGGAACGGCTCGATCCCCATGTCTATCAGGCGCGAAAGCGCGCCGAACGAGTCGTTCGTGTGCAGCGTGGAGAACACGAGGTGGCCGGTGAGCGCCGCCTGGATCGCGATCTCGGCGGTCTCGGGGTCCCGGATTTCGCCGACCATGATCACGTCGGGATCCTGCCGCAGGATCGACCGCAGGCCGCTTGCGAACGTGAGGTCGATCTTCGGGTTCACCTGGATCTGTCCGACGCCGTGCAACTGATATTCGATCGGGTCTTCAATCGTGATGATGTTCCGCGAGCTCGAGTTGAGGCGGGCGAGGGCGGCGTACAAAGTCGTGGTCTTGCCGCTGCCGGTGGGGCCCGTGACGAGCAAGATGCCGTGGCTTTTCTCGATCAGACGCTCGAGGTCGTCCAGGTTGGTGCCGAGGAGTCCGAGGTCTTCGAGACGGAGAAGCGCGCCCGTTCGGTCGAGAAGACGAAGGACGGCGCGTTCGCCGAACTGCGTCGGGACGATCGAGACACGAACGTCGATGTCGCGTCCGGCGACGCGGAAGCGAAGTCGACCATCCTGCGGGAGGCGCTTCTCTGCGATGTCGAGCCCCGACATGATCTTGATTCGGGCGACGATCGTCGGGTGGTAGCGACGCGGTGGCTTCAGGACGTCATAGAGGATCCCGTCGATGCGAAAGCGCACCGTGACGTCGCGCTCGAAGGGCTCGATGTGGATGTCCGAGGCGCGGTCCTTTACGGCCTGGAACAGAAGCGAGTTCACGAGCCGAATGATCGGGGCATCGTCGTCGGCGTCGAGTAGATCTCGCGGTTCCTCGAGTTCGTGGGCGACTTCGTCGAGGCCGCCTTCCTGGATGTCGCCCATGACCGCCTCGGCCGAGCCCTGTGCGTCGTCGTAGGCCCGGTTGATGCTGTCGAGGATTGCCGCCCCGGGGACGACGACTGGAACGATCGGACGCTGGAAGAGCGCGCGCAGGTCGTCGACGATCTGGGCTGCCCGCGGGTCGGCAAGGGCGATCTCTACGGCTCCGTCGTCCCGTTGACTCAGCGGAAGGCAGGCCGCGCGTCGCGCGTACTGAATCGGGAGCCGTGCGACGAGCGCAGGGTCGAGTTGGGACGCCTCGATCGTGTCCCGGAACTCGAGGCCGAAGCGGTTGGCGAGAGCGCTCGCGGTCGCGGAATCGGGTAGGCCCGCGGGTACCTCCGCGACGTCGTCCGCCATCAGTACTCCCGCGACGCGGCTCCGAGGTCGACGGGGGGCAGCAGGACGCCCCCTTCCTCCGCGGGCAGGGAACGGAGGCGGTTCGGCACGAGGCTGCCGAGGGTTCCTCCGAAGCGGCCCTCGCGCCCCTGTACGGCATCGCGGAACCTTAGGCGGCTCTCGTCGGCGACGACCCGCATCTCTTTCTGATTCTGGATGACGCGGGGCGTGAGTAGGATGATGAGGTTCACCTTCTCCTTCGTCTTCGTCTCGAACTTGAAGAGTTGGCCGAGCACCGGGATGTCCGAGAGGTAGGGCACGCCTTGCTGAGTGTCGGTCCAACGGTCGCTGATGAGCCCGCCGATCGCGACACTCTCGCCGTCCTCGACGACCACCGTGGTCGTGGTCGAGCGCAGAGACGTCGTTGGGCCGAGCTGTAGGACCTGCGCCTCGCTCGTGGGTACGAGTGCGGAGACTTCCTGGAAGACGAAGAGTCGCACGCTGTCGCCCTGCGTGATCTGCGGCGTGATGCGCAGGGTGATGCCCACGTCGCGTCGATCGATCTGACTGAAGGTGTTGGCGAGGTTCGTCTCGTTCGTCGAGCGGCTGCTCACGAACGGAACGTTCTGGCCGACGACGATCTCGGCTTCTTCGTTGTCCGACGTGAGGATGTTCGGCGAGGAGAGGACGTTGATGTCGGAGTTGCCTTCGAGGGCTGAGATCATCGCGATGCCGGCGGGGACTTCGGTCCCGTCGGGGAGCTGGATGACCTGCTGGCTCACGAGTGCGCCGAGGAGTCCGGGCACGGCGCCGAGCGCGGCCGTATTGCCGGTCGTGAGGGCGGAACTCAGCGCGCCGATGTTCTTGAAGTTCGTCTGACCGAGCAGGACTCCGTTGCCGTCGCCGACTGACGTGCCGCCCTGTAGCTCGATGCCGAGTTCACGGGCTTTGTTGAGCGAGATCTCGAAGATGATCGCCTCGACGAGCACCTGCGGTCGCGCCACGTCGAGCTGCTGGATCACGCCGCGCAGCGTGTCGTAGTCCTGCGGTGCCGCCGCGATGACGAGCGAGTTGGTCGCCGGGTCGGCAGTGACCCGTACATCGCCCTCCAGCTCGAACGGTCCGCCGCCAGTGCCCGCGCTGCTCGCGCCCTGGCCGCGCCCGCCTGCGGACGGAGGCGTACGGCCTCCGAGTCCGCCGAGACTGCCGGCGTTGCGGCCGCCGATTGTGCTGCGACCGAACGGCTGTGAGCTCGAGTCGTTGCCGAACCGCCCGCCGCCCTGAGTGACCGAACGGCCGGGAAGGGACTGACGCACCGGAGTGTTCACCGAAATGCCGAGCAGGTCGGCCAGGACCTGAACGAGCTCGGACGCATCTGCGTGGCGAAGCGCGTAGACCTGAATCCGGCCGGAGCCGCGCGGAAGCGGTACGTCCAGCTTGTCGATCAACGCGCGCACCTGCCGGATCTGGAAGGGGCTGCCGATCACGACAATCGAGTTCGATCGCTCTTCGGGGACGATCTTCAATGCGGCTTTCTTCCCCGCGGTCGAGGACCTGCGATTTCCGGAGGCGACGTTGGTCACGGCCGACGTTCCGCTGCGGCGCGGTTTCGTCGTGGCCACGTCCTCCTCGACGGCGTCGAGCAGGATGCTCGCTAGCTCACCGGAGAATGCGTAGTGCAACGGAATGACTTCGACCGTGCGCTCCTGCCCGGGGACGTCGAGCTGCTGGATGATGTTCATGAGCCGGGAGATGTTCGACCCGGTGTCGATGACGATGAGCGAGTTGGTGGGCGCGTACGCGCTGATCAGCCCTTCGCGCGAGACGAGGGGCTGAAGGAGGGCCGCAGCTGCGTCGGCCGCGATGTGGAGGAGCGGAACGATCTGCGTGACGAAGATGTCGTTGCCCTCGCCGTCGTCGGCCAGAGGCAGGTGGGTCGCTTTCGCGTCCTTGATCGGGATGATCTTGGTTATGGGCCCGGAGGCGACGAGCGTGAAGCCCTTCACCTGCAGGACGGATTGGAAGACCTGATAGGCCTCCTTCACCGTGATCTCCTTGGGGGACACCACCGAGACCCGCCCCTGGACCTTCTCGTCCATGAGGAAGTTCCGCCCGGTGATCTCACTGATGAACTTCACGAGCGTGGGCAGCTCGACGTCCTGGAAGTCCATCAGGACGAGCTCGTCGGGCCCGAGCGCATGAGGAGCGCCGTCGCCGGGCGAGGCCGCATCGGCCTGCGCCGCAGAGACGGTCGGCAGGAGGCCGGAGAGTAGAACCGCCAGGACGGCAACTACCGAATTTCGTACGAAAGCGTCCGTGGCTCCCCCCCCCTCAACACATCGACGGTAAGTCGATTCTCCCCCTTCAACTCCCCGAACAAGCCCATGGCCCGCGTCGGGTCCGTTAGCTCCGTACCATTGATGCGTTGTACCACATCGTTGTTGCGAAGCCCGAGTTGCTGAAACAGGCTGCCGCGACGGATCGCAAAGACCCGGAAGCCCTGGGTGTTGCCGTCCTTCATGCTCGGCACCGCGCGCATCTGGGTGAAGAGCGTCGAGAGATTGTCGAGCTGGTGGTCGACCTCGGCCCGCCCGATCATGAACCGGTCGTCTCCGAGCTTCCGCACCTTGGACTCGGCGGCCTTCTTCGAGGCGGACGATCCCGCCCGGGTGCGGGTCTTGTTGGCCGAGGCACTGACGCCCAGGTCCGGCGGGACGGTGAGAACCTCTTCCTTCGCTCCCCGTTGGAGCACGATCCGCCGCCAGCCGACCTCGACGACTTCGGCGCCGTCCAGCCCGTCGCCGAGGCGGACCAGCTTCTGCTCCTTGGCCTTTTGGTCTTCGACGATCCCGAAGCGGAAGTCGCCGGCACCACCGGTTCCGAGCAGCTTCAGGTCGGCGGGGCCCGCCTGGGCCTGGGTGGTGCGCCGACGGTTGGGCTCCTCGTCCCGGACGGCCGCGAAGAGGTCTCTGCGGGCGATCGGGAGATACGCCGACAGTGGATCTGTCTTCGCCTCGCGCGTAGGCGCCGAGGCGGAAGCGCCGCGCTCTATCCCGGCGCGACTCAGGCGCCCCCGTACCACGCTGGAAATCGCAGTCGCGACGAACAGGGCCGCCAGCCCGAGAAGGAGCAGACGGCCAGCGACCCAGTAGGGCCGAGCGATCCGCGTGATCACGTCCGTACCATGAACTATCCGATTCTCGCAGACCTGCAAGTAATCGGCTCGTATCACCGCGGGGCGGGACTTCTGGGGGAGGCTCGCGTTGACGGGGCACGGATTGGACGGTTACTGTGGGCTGATACCCGCGGGCCTGATGGTGAGGATGCCCGCTCGAGCCGAGTCCCCGTGAGCGAAGACGATCTGACCGCGACCCGGCGAGCCAAACTTGCGACCCTGCGCGCATCCGGCTTCGCGTACCCCAACGATTTCAGGCCCGAGAACCGTGCCGGCGAAATCCTGGCCACGCACGCGGATCACGACAGGGAGGCCCTCGAAGGCCTGGGCCGTGAGGTCGTGGTTGCGGGCCGGGTCATGGCCAAGCGGAGCTTCGGCAAGGCCGCCTTCGCGGTCATCGAGGACGAGACCGGTCGCGTCCAGGCGTACCTCAAGAAGGACAAGCTCGACGAGGAGACGTTCGCGCTCGTGAAGTCCCTCGATCTGGGTGACCGCATCGGCGTCCGGGGCACGGTCTTTCGGACCCGGACCGACGAGATCACGATCGCCGCCACTGAGATGCACCTTCTGGTGAAGTGCCTTCATCCGCTGCCCGAGAAGTGGCATGGCCTGACCGACGTCGAGATCCGCTACCGGCAGCGCTACCTCGACCTGCTGAACAACGCCGAGGTGCGCGAGTCGTTCCAGAAGCGCGCGAAGATCCTCTCGGGGATGCGCGACTTCCTGACAAAGCGCGACTACCTCGAAGTCGAGACCCCGATCCTGCAGGCCATCGCGGGCGGCGCCGCGGCCAAGCCCTTTCGCACACAGCACAACGCGTTGGATCTCTCGCTCCAGCTTCGGATCGCTCCGGAACTCTACCTGAAGCGACTCCTCGTCGGGGGCTTCGAGCGCGTCTTCGAGATCGGGCGAAACTTTCGGAACGAAGGGCTGTCGACGCGTCACAATCCCGAGTTCACGATGCTCGAGTTCTACCAGTCGTACGCGAGCGTCGACGATCTGTTGCCGCTCGTCGAAGAGATGATCGTCGGGCTGGCGGAATCGCTGCACGGTGGAACGAAGATCACGTACGGCGAGCAGGAGATCGATCTCGGCCAGCCGTGGAACCGTCTTTCGCTCGTCGGAGCCACCGCCGAGCGCGTGGGCTGTGCGCCCGAGGATCTTCGCTCCGACGCCAAGGCAGCCGAGATCGCGAAGAAGCACGGCGTCCAGCCGCCGCCCGGAGCCGGTGCCGGCAAGATTACGACGGAGCTCTTCGAGCACCTCTTCGAGCCGGAGCTCGTGCAGCCGACCTTCGTGATCGACTTTCCACGCGAGGTGTCGCCGCTCGCGCGTCCGCGCGACGGAGATCCGTTCCTGGTGGACCGGTTCGAGCTCTACGCCGCGGGTCGTGAGATGGCGAACGGGTTCTCCGAGCTCAACGACCCGGATGACCAGCGGGAACGGTTTGCAGCGCAGGTCGCCAGTCGCGCGCACGGCGACGAAGAAGCACACCCGATGGACGAGGACTACATCACGGCTCTAGAGTACGGCATGCCGCCCGCCGCCGGTTGCGGTGTCGGTATCGACCGGCTGGTCATGTTGCTCTGCAACCTCCCGTCGATTCGCGACGCGATCCTCTTCCCGCTTCTGAGGCCTCAATGAGGTCCTGGTGGGGCTCTTGGGAGCTCTCGGTCGGGATGCGCTACCTCCGCGCCCGGCGCCGCGAAGCCTTCGTTTCGCTCATCGCGCTGATCGCCGGGGCGGGCGTTGCCATCGGCGTGATGACCTTGTGCATCGTCCTCGCGGTCATGACGGGCTTCGAGGAGGATCTGCGCGAGCGAATCCTCGGTTTCAATCCGCAGATCGTCGTGTTGAGCCACGGCGGTACGTTGCGAAAAGCTGCCGAGGCCGAGCAGGCGGTTGCGGGAACGGTTGGCGTCGCGAAGGCGGCACCGTTCGTTTACGGCCAGGCGATGGTGAGCAGCGCTGATGCGGTCTCCGGCGCGGTCGTGCGAGGAGTCGAGCCTGCTCGGATCGACGACGTCGTCGAAGTGCGTCGTCACATCAAGCGCGGCTCGGCCGACGATCTCGGCAAGCCCATGCCGATCGAGCGATTCGTCGATGGCGAGTTGGAACGATTCAGCGTGCCGCAGGTGTTGCTCGGATTCGAACTCGCGAAGACTCTCGGTGTAGACGTCGGCGACTGGATCAACCTGATGTCGCCGCTCGGTACGCCATCCGCGGTCGGGATGGTTCCGCGGGTGAAGCGTTATGCCGTCGGTGGCGTGTTCGACTCCGGGATGTACGACTACGATTCGACGATCCTCTATATGGCGATCGGTGACGCGCAGCGCTTTTTCAAGATGGAAGACACTGTCAGCGGCATCGAGGTGCGCCTCGACGACCTGAACGCCGCGCGCGAGGTTTCAGGCCAGATCGAGGAGCGGCTCGGCTATCCGTACTACGCGCGCGACTGGATGGAGGTGAACCGAAACCTCTTCGTCGCCTTCAAGCTCGAGAAGTTCATCCAGTTCGTCGTCCTGCTTCTGATCGTCCTGGTGGCGGCGTTCAACATCGCCGCGACCCTGATCATGGTCGTCATGGAGCGGCGCAAGGACATCGCGATCCTGAAGTCCATGGGGGCGTCGAATCAGGCCGTCGGCCGGATCTTCATCTTTAAGGGCGCCCTGATCGGCGTGACGGGGACGCTCATCGGCATCCTCGGAGGACTCGGCGGGTCGCTCCTCTTGCGGCGCTACCAGTTCATCGAGTTGCCCAAGGACGTCTTCTACGTGAATACGGTTCCGGTCCGGCTCGAGCCCGAGAACTTCCTCCTGGTGGCGGGCGCCTCGATCCTGATCTGCATCCTCGCCACCATCTACCCGGCCAGGCAGGCGGCCCGCCTCGCACCCGTCGAAGTGATCCGCTACGAGTGAGGCCGGCAAGTGGGGTGGGGCAACGAGCGCACATCGAGGCCAGTGGAGTGGCCAAGGAATTCGTCGACGGACCGCGATCCGTGCGCGTGCTTTCCGAAATCAGCCTCTCGGTCGAGCGGGGTGAGACGGTCTCGATCGTCGGGGAATCCGGCGTGGGGAAGAGCACTCTCCTGCACATCCTGGGCGGGCTCGAGCGCCCGAGCAGCGGGGCCGTACGGGTCGGCGAAGTCGACCTGTCCGAGCAGAGCGAGAAGGAGCTCGCCCGCTTTCGGAACGAGTCGATCGGCTTCGTGTTCCAATTCCATCACCTCATGCCGGACTTCACCGCCCTCGAGAACGTCATGATGCCGAGTCTGATCGCCGGAGAGCATCCCAGGGAGGCGCGAGGGCCCGCCGAGGCCATTCTCGAGCGCGTCGGTCTGGCCGACCGCCTCGATCACCGCCCCGGGGAGCTGAGCGGAGGCGAACAGCAGCGTGTTGCCGTCGCA
This sequence comes from Candidatus Binatia bacterium, assembly GCA_029243485.1. Classification (NCBI taxonomy): domain Bacteria; phylum Candidatus Binatota; class Binatia (SeqCode); species Binatia bacterium. Next base: position 25,368 of record JAQWRY010000007.1, read on the forward strand.
CGAGCGGTCGTCCGTCACCCGGACCTCGTTCTGGCCGACGAGCCGACCGGCAATCTCGATCCGGACACGGCCAGCGACATCGAGCGGCTCCTCGTCGAATTGAACGGAGAAGTCGGAACCACTTGCGTGGTCGTCACTCACAGTGACCGGCTCGCCGGCGCCATGGATCGCCGGCTGCGCCTCACGCACGGTCACATCGAGACAGCATGAAGACGCGAAGGTCTCTCACGGTTCTGGGCGTGGTCCTCGTGCTCTGTCTCGGACTCCTGGCCTTCGCCGGCGAGGCGGCGGCGCAGGCGTTCCCGCGCGTCAAATCCATCACGATTGCGGACAACACCCGGGTTGATGAACACGCGATTCGCGTTCACATCGCATCCAAGGCCGGTGTGCCGATCAATCTCCCGCAGCTCGATGCGGACCTGCGCTCCGTCTACGGGATGGGCTTCTTCGACGACGTCCAGATCGAGGTCGAGCAGACACCGGGTGCGAATCAGGTCGACGTGATCTTCCGGGTCGTCGAGCGCCCGCTCATTCGCGACGTCACGATCAACGGCGACAGCGAGGTCAAGGAAGAGGAGCTCGAGGAAGCTCTCGGCGTCCGGGGTCGTACGATCTATGACCCCGAGAAGGTGCGCCGCGGCGTCGAGCAGGCGCGCGGGCTCTTCGAGAAGGAAGGCTACCTCGACGTCACGATCACGCCCGAGGTGCAGCCGACCGGCACCGGTGACGTCGATCTCGTCTACCAGATCGAGCAGGGCGAGGCGATTCGCGTCGGCGAGATCCTCTTCGAAGGCAACGAGAATTTCTCGGACCGCGAGCTGAAGGCGATCATGGCCACGAAAGAGGCTTGGTTCCTCTCGTGGATCTTCGATTCGGGCACGCTCAATCGTGAAGACCTGAAGACCGACATGGAGCGCGTCACCGCGTTCTACTTCGATCATGGGTACGTCAACGTGAAGCTGGGGAAGCCCGAGGTCACGCGTGACGGTAACGAACTCATCATTACGACGAAGGTCGAAGAGGGCGAGCCGTACGACTTCGGCGAGATCCGCTTCGCGGGCGACTATCAGGAAGACATTCTCACCGTCGAGAACCTCCAGAAGTCGATCGAGGCGCAGCAGGGAGACGTCTTCCGTTCGAGCCTCCTGCGCACTGACGTCGAGCGGCTCACCGACATCTACGGAGATCTCGGGTACGCGTTCACCAACGTCGAGCCCGAAACGCTGATTCGACCCGACGAAAAGAAGGTCGACGTGACCTTCCGCGTGAGCAAGGGCGCACCCGTCTCGATCGGCAAGATCGAGATCACGGGAAACACCAAGACCCGCGACAAGGTCCTCCGTCGCGAGATGAAGATCAACGAGCAGGAGAAGTTCTCCGCGACGAATCTTCGTCGTAGCCGCGATGCGCTGCAGCGGCTGGGGTTCTTCTCCGAGGTGAACGTCACCACGCGAAAGGCCAACGCTCCTGACCAGATCAACGTGCTCGTCGATCTGAAAGAGGGATCGACCGGGTCGTTTAGCGCGGGCGCCGGCTTCAGTTCGGCCGACAGCTTCTTGTTTAACGTGCGTGTGTCGGAGAACAACTTCCTCGGTCGGGGTCTGCGCGTCGTCGCAAACGCCGACATCGGTTCGGTGCGCAGAAACATCTTCCTGTCGGCGACCGATCCCTACTTCCTTGACACGAACCTCCTGATGACGGGCACGCTGTTCACCGCACAGCTGCAGTTCCCCGACTTCACGCGTGAGGCCCTGGGCCTCTCGATTCGAGCCCTCTATCCGTTTGAAGCGCTCGACATCGACCGCGTGCAGCTGCTGCCCTGGACGCCGCCGATCTCCCTCCAGGACACGCGCTTCGGCGTCGAGTACCGGCTCGAGAGGGCGAAGATCTCCGACATCGCGCCGGATGCGCCGCCGAGCATCTTCGCGGCCGAGGGGAGCACCTTCATCTCCTCGATCGCGCCCGGCATCCTGCGCAACACGCTGAACCACGCCTTCGACCCGACCGACGGGTCCTACCAGGACTTCTCGTTCGAATTCGCCGGCCTCGGGGGCGAGACCCGGTTCTTGAAGTTCTCCGGCCGCGGTCGTTGGTTCGTGCCGATCTACAGGATCCCCGGGATCGGCCCGCTCGTGTTCTCGTCCGGTGGGCGGGTCGCTTGGGGACTCGGCGAAGAGGGGATCTCCGGCAAGGAGATTCCGCTCATCGATCGCTACTTCCCAGGTGGCATCAATACCGTCCGCGGCTACGAAATTCGGTCCCTGGGACCGCGTGAGAGCACCTTCAGCCCGCAAGGGGCGGAGATCAACAACCAGCCCGTCGGTGGTACGAACCAGCTGATCGTCCAGACCGAGGTCATCTTCCCGCTTTTCCAGGAAGTGGGCCTGCGGGGCGTAGCATTCTTCGATCTGGGCAATGCCTGGCTCCAGGAAGACGGCATCGACGTCGGGAACTTGCGCTATTCGACAGGGCTCGGCATTCGTTGGCTCTCGCCCTTTGGACCGTTACGGATCGAGTTCGGCGTCCCGCTGAACCCGAAAGAGAACGAAGAGAAGCAGCCGATCCAATTCTCGTTCGGCGCTCCCCTTTGAGTTGCCCGCACCCCAAAGTGGCGCGTGGAGGAGTTATGAGCATGCGAGCATTGAAATGGATCGTCCCTGTCGTCGCTTTGGCCCTCACGTGGGCGGCGCCGGCGCTTGCCGAAGACGCCGCGACGTCGGTTCGAATCGGCTACGTCGACCTTCAGAAGGCCCTGATGGAGTCCAAGGCCGGCAAGAAGGCAAAGGCTGATTTCAAGGTGCGGGTCGACAAGCTGGAGAAGCGCCTGCAGGGGAAGAAGACCGAGCTCGAGAAGATGAAGGAAGATCTCGAGCGCCGGGCCGTCGTGATGCGCGAGGAAGAGCGCCGGAAGCTCGCAGATGAGTTCGAGCGCAAGCGTCTCGATCTGAAGCTCGACTTCGAGGACTCGCAGGCGGAGCTCCAGAAGAAGGATCAGGAGCTGACGGGTACGATCGTCACGAGCCTTCAGGCGATCATCAAGGAGATCGGCGACTCGAAGGGTTACACGCTGATCCTCGAGTTGGGGTCGAGCCCGGTACTGTACTTCAAGTCGTCCGACGACATCACTGCCGAGGTCCTCAAGAAGTTCGACGCCCGCTCGTAACGAGGGGACGAGCAGAGCCTCCATGCTGTCGGGACGAGACATCTCGCGGCTCTTGCCGCATCGGTACCCGTTCCTACTCGTCGACCGCGTAGTCGAGTTCGAGGCGGACCGCCGCATCGTCGCGGTGAAGAACGTGACGCTCAACGAGCCGCACTTCAGCGGGCACTTCCCGGACCGTCCGATCATGCCGGGGGTCCTGTTGTGCGAGGCGATGGCGCAGGCGGGCGGGTTGCTCGTTCAGGGCACGCACCGAGGTGGCCTGTCCGTCGACATGGATGACGACGGCGAGGGCTTGTTCCTCGTGCTGACCGGGCTCGACAATGTGAAGTTTCGCCGGCAGGTGCTCCCCGGGGATCAGGTTCAGCTCGAGGTCACTCTTCAGCGCAAGCATCGCCCGCTGTGGAAGATGCGGGGGGTGGCGTCCGTCGATGGGCAAGTCGTCGCGCAGGCCGACCTTTCCGCCGTCGAAGTCGAGTCCGAGGCGGCGGCGGGCGAGCCCGTTGCGCCTGCACCGCGCACTCAGATTCATTCGACGGCCATCGTTTCGGTGGGTGCCGAGCTCGAGGCGGGCGTTGAGGTGGGGCCGCAGGCGTTCATCGGGCCGCGGGTGCGCATCGGTCGTGGAACGAAGGTGCAGCATCACGCGCACATCGACGGCTGCACCACCTTGGGCGTCCACAACCAGGTCTTCCCGTACGCGGTTGTGGGGTCGGTTCCCCAGGACATGAAGTACGCCGGCGAAGACAGCCGTCTGACCATCGGCGACCGCAATCGGATCCGAGAGTTCGCAACCTTGTCTCTGGGCACCGAGGGGGGCGGTATGGAGACGACGATCGGCGACGACAATCTCTTCATGAACTACAGCCACGTGGGGCACGACTGTCACATCGGGAGTCACGCGATTCTCGTGAACTCGTCAGCCCTCGCCGGGCACATCGACATCGGTGATTTCGCGATCGTGTCCGGGCTCTCGGCAATCGCACAGTTCGTGCGGGTGGGCGAGTCCGCGTTCATCGGCGGTGGCTCGATGGTGGTGATGGACGTCCCGCCTTACTGTATGGCGAACGGCAACCGGGCCGAGTTGAAGGGCCTGAACCAGGTCGGTCTCGAGCGACGCGGAATCACGGCCGATCAGGTCCGCGAGTTGAAGCGTGCCTACAAGTTGCTGTTCTCCTCCAAGATGCGAGTCGCGGAGGCCGTCAAGGCGGTGCACAAGGAACTTGCGGACTCGGCTCCCGCGAAGGCCATGGCGGAGTTCGTCGCCGCGAGCGAGCGTGGCGTGACCCGGCCCTGAGCCGAGCCGCCTGAGGAGTTCTAGTGGAACGGACGGGTGGATCTCCCGAACCGTTGGGTCTGATCGCAGGCAACGGAATTTTCCCGCAACTGGTCGCGGCCGGTGCCCGCGACGCCGGGGTCCCGGTGGTCGCGGTGGCGCACCACGGGGAGACGGAAGACGGGCTCGAGGCCGTGGTGCAGGAATGCACGTGGGTGCGCGTCGGCGAGCTCGGGAAGATCATCAAGGTCTTCAAAAAGGCCGGTTGCACGCGTGCCGTCATGGCCGGAGGCCTGGCCAAGGTGAAGCTCCTGGGCGGCGTGCGTCCCGATTTTCGGGGCGCGGCGTTCCTCGCGAAGACGCGGAGCGTTCACGACGACAAGCTCCTGCGCGGGATCGCCGCAGAGTTGGAAGCGGACGGGATCACGGTGATCCCGTCGACCGAGTATCTTCCGGAGCTGCTTCCGCCGCCGGGCGTTCTCACGCGCAAGAAGCCCCGTCGGAAGGAGCGCGAAGACATCGCGTTCGGTCGGCAGGTCGCGAAAGTCACCGGGGGGTTCGAGATCGGCCAGACGGTCGTGGTTCGCAACGGGCTCGTCCTCGCCATCGAAGCCGTCGAGGGAACCGATGCGGCCGTCCGCCGCGGCGGCGAGTTGGGTCGCGGCGGCGCCGTCGTGGTGAAGGCGAGCAAGCCCGGGCAGGACCTGCGATTCGACGTGCCGGCGGTCGGACCCAATACGATCGAACTGATGAACGAGGTCGGTGCGAAGGTATTGGCCGTCGAGGCCGGGCGCACGCTCTTACTCGAGCGCGACAAGTTGATCGCCAAAGCCGACGCCGCTGGTATCGTCGTGGTGGCATTTGATCCGGAGGAAGACACATGAACGGGTCGGGTGGACTTCGTGCGGCAGTGGTCGGTGCGGGCTACCTCGGGACGTTTCACGCCGAGAAGTATGCGGCGCTGGAAGACTGCGAACTCGTCGGCGTCGCCGACATCGATCTCGGGCGCGCGACGGCGTTGGCGGACCGGCTCGGTTGTCGCGCCGTTCAGGACATCGGCGAACTCATCGGCGAGATCGACTGCGCGAGTGTAGTGGTCCCGACGACGCACCACGAGAGCATCGCCACGCGGCTGCTGAAAGCTGGTGTTGATTGCCTCGTCGAGAAGCCGCTCGCGACGAACACCGAGCAGGCGGCGAACCTCGTCGCGCTGGCGAATGCGCTGGGGCGGATTCTCCAGGTCGGCCATCTCGAGCGCTTCAATCCGGCGCTGACTCGGCTGGCGAGTGAGATCACGGCGCCGCGCTTCCTGGAGTGCCATCGGCTCGCGCCGTTCACCGAGCGCGGTGCGGACGTCGACGTCGTCCGTGACCTGATGATCCACGACCTCGACCTCGTGCGCTTGCTCGTGCCGCACGAGATCACGTCGCTGGAAGCCGTGGGCGTGCCCGTCGTCACGAACAAACCCGACATCGCGAACGTCCGCCTCCGCTTCGACGGCGGCGGAATCGCGAACATCACGGCGAGCCGCGTTTCTCTCAAGCGCGAGCGGAAGCTGCGCCTCTTTCAGACGGACACCTACCTCACGATCGATCTCGGCGAGCGTTCGGTTCGAATTGCCCGCCGAACGCCGGGCACGACCGGCGTTGCCGGCGTCAAGTGGGAGCAGATCGACCTCGCCGAGGCGGATGCGCTCGATGCGGAGATTCGCGCGTTCGTCGCGTCGGTTCGAACCCGTTCGCGGCCGGCCGTAACCGGGGAAGACGGGCTCGCGGCCCTCGAGCTGTGCGAGAGAATCCTCGCCGTGATGGAGTCCGAGTGAGCGCGCGCGTTCTGCTGGTCGCCGGGGAAGCCTCCGGAGACCTGCGCGGCGCAGAGTTGGTTCGCGAGCTTCGGGCGCTCGTGCCCGAGGTCGAGGTCTCCGGTGTCGGCGGCGAGCGTCTGCGGGCAGCAGGGATGCACATCACCGTTCCCGCCTCCGACCTCTCGATCATGGGCTTCACCGAAGTCACCTCGCGCGCCGCGACGATCGTGCGCTCCTATCGACGGCTCCGCGACGAGATTCTCGGGCGAGGGCCGTCCGGTCGGAAGCCCGACCTGGTGGTCCTGATCGATTTTCCGGATTTCAATCTGCGGCTCGCCGCGGTGGCGAAGCGCGTGGGAGTTCCCGTCTTCTACTACGTGAGCCCGCAGGTCTGGGCGTGGCGGCGCTATCGCATCAAGACGCTCGCGCGCAGGGTGGATCGGCTCGCCGTCGTCTTCCCCTTTGAAGAAGAACTTTATCGCGGTCTCGCCGACGTCACCTTCGTGGGCCATCCGGCGCTCACTACGGTGCACTCCACCCGGTCTCGTGAGGAGACGCGAGAGGTTCTGGGCGTCGAGGACGGCAAGCAGCTCGTCGCGATCCTGCCGGGGAGCCGCCAGGCGGAGGTGCGAGAACTGCTTCCGCCGATGCGCGGATCCCTCGAGCTCCTCTCGGCCCCGGTGCACGGTGTGGTGGCCCTCGCCGACGAGAGTCTGCGCACCACCGTCGAGGAGCTGGCGCCGGACCTGCCCCGAGTCGTGGATGAGACCTACGATCTCGTGGCAGCCGCCGATCTTGTCCTCGTGGCTTCGGGGAGTGCGTCTCTCGAGACGGCTCTCCTCGGGCGGCCCATGGTGATTTGCTACCGGCTGTCGGGCTTCAGCTATGCGGTCGCTCGTGCGTTGGTCCGGGTCCCATTCTTCGGAATGCCCAATCTGGTTCTCCACAAGCGCGCAGTGCCCGAACTGCTGCAGTCCCAGGTCACGCCCGAACGGATCGCGGCGGAAGCGCGCCTGATCCTGGACGATCCTGCGCGTGGCGCGGAGATCGAGGAGGATCTACGGCAGGTGCGGGCTCGCCTCGGCAAGCCGGGCGCGGCGGGCCGAGCGGCAAAGATCGCGGCCGACATGATGTTTGTCGGGTCCGCCGGACTTCGGTAGGAACGGCAGGAGTATGGAGCGCGGCACGAGCTATCGGCGCCTGCTGTCCTACCTGCGCCCGTACGTCTGGCCGCGGTTCGTGGGCGGCGCGGCGTGCATGTTGGTCTTCAGCGCGACCACGTTCTACCTGCCCTTCCTGATCCGGAACGTCTTCGACGACATCTTCGCTGCCCGGGATTGGGCGATGTTGGCCTGGCTTCCGGTCCTCTCGCTGCTCGTCTTCGCCGTCCGAAGCCTCGCGAACTACGGCTCGAGCTATCTCATCGAATGGGTGGCACAGAAGATCGTCGTCGATTTCCGCAAGGCGTTGAACGAGCGCGTTCAGCATCTCCCGCTGTCGTTCTTCAACCGGACGCCGACGGGCGCGATCGTCTCGCGTGCGACGAGCGATGTAACGCAGGTGAACACGGCCCTCACCCAGAGTACGATCGCCCTCCTGCAAGACACGACGTCGCTGATTGCGCTCCTCGCCGCGGCCTTCGTTCTGGATTGGTCACTGGCGCTGATCGCCTTCGTGGGCTTCCCGATTGCGGTCCTTCCCGTGATTCAGCTCTCGAGTCGCTTGCGGCGCCACGCGCGGGCGGGGCAGGAAGCGTTGGGGACGCTCGCGGCTCTCCTGCAGGAGACCGCGCAGGGCAACCGGGTGGTGAAGGCCTTCGGGATGGAGGCCTACGAGCAGGAGCGGTTCGCGGCCGAGAGCCGGCGCGTCTTCCACTATCAGATGAAGGCGACGCGCGCGCGTGCGTTCATCCAGCCGATCATGGAGATGCTGGCCGCCTTCGGGGCGGCTGGGGTCATCTGGTACGGCGGCTACAGCGTTCTGTCGGGCACGCGGACGCAGGGGGCGTTCCTGGGCTTCATGGCGGCTTTGATGCTCGTATACGAGCCATTCAAGCGCCTCGCCAAGGTGAACAGCGAGATCCAACGCGGGCTCGCGTCGGCGAGTCGTGTCTTCGAGATCCTCGACGAGCCAGACGAGATCGACGAACGGGCCGGTGCGCTCGCGCTCGGGCCTTTGTCCGACGCCATTCGGTTGGAAGCCGTTCGGTTTCAGTACCCCAAGCGAGCGGGTGATCGCGCGGCGGCGGCTGCTGGAGCGAAGTCCGAGGGGCTCGACGCGGAAGCCGCGTTGGACGGCATCGACCTCACCCTGAAGCGAGGTGAGGCGGTCGCGGTGGTCGGGGCGAGTGGGGGCGGCAAGTCGACGCTGGCCGATCTCATCCCCCGTTTCTGCGATCCGACGTCTGGGCGGGTGACCGTGGACGGCACCGACCTTCGGGAGGTGACGCTCGCTTCCCTGCGGGACCAGATCGGGATCGTCACGCAGTTCACGTTCCTGTTCAACGACACCATCCGTGCGAACATCGCCTACGGTAGCAGCGTGGCGCGGTCCGACGAGGTCGAAGCGGCCGCCCGCGCGGCGCACGCCCACGAGTTCATCTCCGAGTTACCCGACGGGTACGACACGGTCGTCGGTGAGCTCGGGGTGATGCTTTCGGGCGGGCAGCGGCAGCGGCTGGCCATCGCGCGGGCCCTGATGAAGAACGCGCCGATCCTCATCTTGGACGAGGCGACGTCTGCGCTGGATTCGGAATCGGAGCGGCTCGTGCAGGATGCCATCGACCACCTGATGGACGGCCGCACGACTTTGGTGATCGCGCACCGCTTCTCGACCATCCGTCGCTGCCACCGGATCGTGGTTCTCGACCGCGGACGGATCATCGAGGAGGGGACGCACGAGGAGCTCTACGAGCGGCGTGCCGCGTACCGGAGCCTGCACGACCAGCAGGCGCTCGCACATGCCGTTGCCGCCGACGCGGACCCGAGACCCGCGTGAAGCTGGTCCCGCGGGGATCGAAGGGTGAGCGCTTCGTTGTCGAGGTCGGCGGCTACCTGATTCACCTCGTGCTGCGAGTGGTCGCCGCGACGAGTCGCCACCGTTATGTCGGAGCGGAGGACATCCTGGCGCGGTTCGCGGCAGGCGACCAGCTCATCATGGCGTTCTGGCACGGTCGCATGGTGATGACGCCGTTCGGTTACAAAGGGGCGGGCGCCTGCATCATGAACAGCCGGCACCGCGACGGCGCCTTGATCTCGAGGGCGATCGAGCGTCTGGGGGTCGAGGTCGTCCACGGCTCCTCGTCGCAGGGCTGGGTAGGGGGCCTGAAGGGGCTCCTGCTGGCGGCAGAGCGCGGGCGCGACCTGGTGGTTGTCCCGGACGGGCCGCGGGGGCCACGCTGTCGGGCGAAGGGCGGTGTGGTTCAGCTCGCCCGGGCGACCGGGCTGCCCATCTTTCCCACGTCCACTGCGGCTCGTCGTCAGAAAGTCGTTGCCAAGAGCTGGGACTGGCTGTGCATCCCGTGGCCGTTCACCGAGATCGTCTACGCGGTCGAGGAGCCGATCTGGGTGTCGAGCGATGCCTCGCAGGAAGCCATGGAAGAGGCGCGTCTCGAGCTCGAACGGCGGCTGAATCGGGCGACAGAGACGGCGGACCGGGAGCTGGGCGTCGCATCCGGCTTCACCGCAGAGTATATACGCGGCGGACCGCCTCGCCGGAGGCGGCAGGAGGAGCGGGTATGAGACGGATCGGGATCGGAAGCTTGGTGGCCATCATGATCGCCCTCGGCGTCGTTGCGACGGAGCCGTTGGTGGATCGCGTCGTCACCGTCGGAGAGGCCCTCGCGGCCGAAGACCCGGAGACGATCCGCAAGAAGTTCGAGACGTTCGCGTCGGGTTGGATGGAGAAGCTACGGGAGCGCCAGCGCTTCAACCAGGGCAAGGCGAAATGGAGCCCGGCCGGGGGCGGCGTCCAGACCATCTTCATCGGATACGATACGGCCAACTACCGGATCCTTCCCCTGTCCAACGTCGAAACGCATCCAATCGGCAAGCTCGTATATCTCGAGTTGAAGCTACGGCTCGTCGGCGAGACCGAGGACGCGGCTCGTGCCCGCCAACCCGAAATCATCGAGCGCGTCGAGGTGACGGAGCTCTTTCGCTACGCCGGCGGGAAGTGGGTCTACTGAGCGCGGCCGCGGTGTACGGCGAGTCCTCGAGTCCGTCGGCGCGCCTACGCCTATACAATCTGCTCGCGGTCGTCGGCGTTTTGCTCGTCGGACCGTTCGCGGCGCTGGTGAGTCTGTTCAAGCCGTCTTGGCGGCGCGGGCTGACCCATCGTCTTGGGTGGGGTTGGCCGCAATCCGACGGCCGACCGACGCTGTGGGCTCATGCTGCCTCCGTCGGAGAGGTCGAGGGGATCGGTCCGTTGGTCGACCGATGGCGGGAAAAACATCCCGAGGGGCGTGTCGTCGTAAGCGCACTCACGGCGACCGGCTGCGACGTGGCGCGCACGATCCTGCCGTTCGCCGAGGTCCGCGCCTTCCCGTTCGATCTGCCCGGAATCGCGCCCCGTGTGGCCCGGCAGTTACGCCCGGATCTTTTCCTGTTCAGTGAGAACGAGATCTGGCCGAACCTGCTGACGACGCTTTCGGAGATGGGCGTGCCGACAGTGCAGGTGAGCGGACGGATCTCCGAGAGCGCCGCCGACACGCTGGGCCGCTTTCCGGTGTGGAGTGCCGACATCCTCGCGCGCGTCACCCGGTTTTGCGTTCAGGGCGACGGAGACCGGGAGAGGCTGGTTGAACTCGGCGTCGATGCGGCGCGGGTGGTCGTGACCGGCTCGCTCAAGGGAGACGGTCGGATGGCTCCGAGTCCCGCTTTCCTCGACGAGATTCGCAGGCTGGGCCGTCCTGTCATCGTCGCGGGGTCCACGCACGAGGGTGAAGAACGGATCGTCCTCTCCGCCCTTCGGCTGCTCGGTGGGCAGGCCGTGGCGCCGTTCTGGATCCTCGCACCGCGGCATCCCGAGCGCTTCGAGGCGATCGCGGCGCTCCTCGACGAGGAGCACATCCGGTACCTCCGCCGGACGGAACTTACCGCCGACGGCGGGACCCTCGAGGCCGCCGACGTGCTCCTGCTCGACACGATCGGTGAGCTCGCGGGCTGCTTCCCGGCGTCGACTGCTTGCTTCATCGGCGGCTCGCTCGTGCCGATCGGTGGGCACAACCTTCTGGAGCCGGCCCGGTGTGGTGTGCCGATCATCGTAGGCCCGCACCTCGACTCGGTACGGGAGCTGGCCGAGAGGTTGCAGTCCGTTGGCGCGGCCGCCGTGGTGAACGACGCCGCGGAACTTGCTCAGGCGGTGTCCGACCGGATCGATGCGCGACCGGACGCGACGGCGGGAGAGGCCGCACGCGCCGTCGCGGAGGAGTCCGCGGGGAGTCTCGCCCGAACCTGGCAGTACGTGGAGCAGGCCGCTTCCGAGGCAGCGGTACGATGAGTTCGGACGCGCCGCCGACGAGCCGCGAGCGACTCGTACGCAGTTGGTCGAATCGAGGGCTGCTGCGAACTGTTCTGGCTCCGCTCGAGTGGGGCTATCGTCTCGGCGTCGCCGGGCGACGCGTGGGGTTCCGTACGGGCGTGTTCCGGACACGGCAGGCCGGCGTGCCCGTGGTGAGTGTCGGGAACCTAACGGTCGGCGGGACGGGTAAGACGCCGGCGACTCTATGGCTTGCACGTCGACTCCGGGAGGATGGTCACAAGCCTGCCATCGTCACGCGCGGGTACGGCGGGAATCTCGCTGGTCGGACCGAGGTCGTCGGGAGAGACGGTCGCCCGTTGCTCGACGTGGACATGATCGGGGACGAGGCGTCCCTGCTCGCCGCGCGCTTCGGAGGGCCCGTGGTCTGCGGCGCCGACCGCGCGGCTGCGGTGGCGCTGGCCGTCGAGAAGGAAGGGGCGGACGTCGTCGTTCTCGACGACGGGTTCCAGCATTGGCGCCTCGAGCGCGACATGGACATCGTCCTCGTCGACGGCCGTGCGGGGTTCGGAAACGGAGCGCTGCTACCCGCTGGGCCCGTCCGCGAGCCGCTGCGCGCTCTCTCGCGTGCTCAGGCGATCATCGTGACGAAGACGTCTCCGGTCGGGCCGCTCGCGAACACGCTGCGACGCTACGCGAGCGACGTTCCGCTGTTTTCTGCGGAGCTCAAGCCGGTGAGTCTCAGCCAATGGGAGGATGGGGAGCTTCGCACCCGCTCGATTGGGGATCTCGTCGGGCGCCGGGTGGTCACGGTCTCGGCGATTGCCGAACCCAGATCGTTCTACGAGTTGCTGGGCCAGCTCGAGGCGCAGGCCGTCGAGGTGCTCGAGTATCCGGACCACCATCGATTTACCCAGTCCGACTGGCACCGGATCAACAAGGCGGCGCACAGCGCCGACCTGGTCGTCTGCACCGAGAAGGATCTCGTGAAGCTCTGCCGGTTTCCCTTCGCCCGGGGGCGTCTCGCGGCGCTCCGTGTGGACTTTTCGCTCGGAGAGGCCGACGAGGAGCGGTTGTACAGTCTCGTGCAGGAGCGGCTGCGCCTGCGCGCAACTCGTGCTAACGGACCGGCTGACGAGGGTGGATTATGAAGGTTTTGGTGACGGGGGCGGCGGGCTTCATTGGTTCGCACGTGGCGGAGGCGCTGCTCGGACGCGGCGACACGGTAACGGGAGTCGATTGCTTTCTCGATTACTACCCGCGCGCGGTGAAGGAGCGGAATCTCGAAGGTCCGCGAAGTCACGATGGGTTTTCGTTCGTCGAAGCCGATCTCGCAACCGCGTCGCTCGAGCCTCTCGCCGAGGGCTGTGACGCCGTCATACACTTGGCTGCACAGGCCGGTGTTCGTGCGAGCTGGGGGCAGGATTTTCGGATTTACGTCGATTCGAATATCCACGCGACGCAGCGGCTTCTCGAAGCCTGCTCGCGCACGAACCCGCCGCGCTTCGTCTACTCGTCGTCCTCCTCGATCTACGGTGATGCGCCGGAGCTGCCCACGCTCGAGACGACGCTCCCGCGGCCGATTTCGCCTTACGGCGTGAGCAAACTCGCCGCCGAGCACCTGTGCCGCCTCTACACGCAGGCAAGCGGGATTCCGACGATCTCTCTTCGGTACTTCACGGTCTACGGGCCCCGTCAGCGTCCCGACATGGCCTTCAACCGATTCCTGCGAGCGCAGCTGCAAGACGAAGAGCTTCAGTTGTACGACGACGGCGAGCAGACGCGGGACTTCACGTTCGTTGCAGATGCCGTAGCCGCGAACGTACTCGCGATCGAGAACGGGACGCCGGGAGCGGCGTACAACATCGGAGGCGGTTCGCGCGTCAGCGTGAACGACGTCTTGAAAATCATCGGCGAGCTGACCGGGCGAGAGCCGCGGGTTCGGCGCCTGGACAAACAGCTCGGTGACGTGCGTGACACCCATGCCGCGGCTGACGCCGCGCGGCAAGAGCTTCGCTGGACACCGAAAACAGAGCTTCGAGAGGGTCTTGCCGCGGAGTTGGAATGGCTTCGGGACGAGATCCGCGCCGATTAAGAGGAGGGCGACGAATGGCAATCAGTCCAGAGCTTCTCGAGATTCTCGTCTGTCCCAAATGCAAGGGCGAGATCGCGCTGAGTAACGAGGGAAGCGGGCTCGACTGCGGTACGTGCAAGCTGCGCTACCGTATCGAGGACGACATTCCGGTCATGTTGATCGACGAGGCGAGCCCGCTCTGACGGGCGACGCCCTCTTGGGCGCGCTCGGAGAGATGGTACCGCCAGTGGCCGGTCGGGTGTTGCTGGCGCAGACCAGCTTCTTGGGCGACGTCGTGCTCAGCACGGCGCTCGCGCGCGAGATTTCGGATGCCCGACCCGACACCGAAATCTGGTGGTTGGTTCGACCTGATGCGGTCTCGGTTCTCACTCCGACGTACGGAGCGGGTCGGGTACTCTCCTTTGACAAGCGCGGTGCGGAGAGTGGCCTCGGCGGCGTCCTCCGCCTCGGCGCTCGGTTGGGCACGATGGGCTTCGATGCGGCTGTCGGCATCCAGAGATCGCTCCGCACGGCTCTGCTACTCGCCCGTGCGCGAATCCCGCTGCGCGTCGGGTACGCCGGCAGCCCGGGCGCGTGGCTCTATCATCAGCGCGTCCACAAGGAGGGCGCGCACGCGCGAGACCGACTCGTGGCGCTCGCGGAGGGGCTCGGGATCGACGTCGGGTCGAGCCGGCCCGATCCGCATCTCGACGTGGATCCGGCGTCGGCGCGGCGGGTGTCCGAGCGTCTGGACGAGCTCGGTTGCAGCGACCGAGACCTGCTCGTCGTGGCGCCGGGATCGGCTTGGGCGACGAAGCAGTGGCCGGCGAAGCGGTTCGGTGAGGCGGCCGCGGGTCTCGTGCGCCCCGACCGGGGTCGCGTCGTGGTGATCGGTACGCCGCACGATCGACCGCTCGCCGCGGAGATCGCGACCGAGGTGGCCGCCGTGGGGGGCGCTACGATCGATGCTACGGGCGAAACGTCGATCGCGGATGCCGTCGCATGGATCGCGCGCGCACGGCTGGTGTTGGCGAACGACAGTGCGCCCGCGCACATCGCGGCCGCGCTCGGCCGTCCCGTCGTGACGATGTTCGGACCGACGGTCCCTTCGCAGGGATTCGCCCCTCTGGGGGACCGGGTTCGAATCGTCGAGCGGCAGCTCGACTGTCGTCCTTGCTCGCGTCACGGGGGAGACCGGTGTCCCATCGGCACGCACGAGTGCCTGGCGGAGGTCGACTCGGACGAGGTCGTCTCGGCCGGGACTGCGCTGCTTTCCGGGGGCGTCGCGAAATGAGCGGCGTCGAGCCGGTCTTCGCGCTGCCGGTCATCGTCGCCGGCCCGCCGAGCGTCGAGTTGAGCGCCGATTTGCAAGGCTGGACCACGTCCCCGGTCGTCCTGCAAGCGCCGCTGGATCCCGCGATCCTTCCCGATCCTGCGCGAGACGGTTTTGTCTGGCTGAGCCCGCGGACGCGCATCGACGCAGACCTGCGTGATGCGCTTGGTCGGTTCGGAGTCGTCGGCCGCCCGCGGGTGGGCGTCGCGCCGCACGTAGCCGAACGCGCGGGCGGCACAGTTCCGCTCGGAGATCGCGTCGTCGTTGCGGAAGCCGGGGCGGCGCGGTTCGCGCTCCGCGGGCCCAAAGCCGTGGCGGGGGCCGAGATCGTTCGACTCGATTGCACGATTCGGGTGTCGGCGCCCGAGCGCGTGGGGGACCACCTGCGCTCGATCAACGAAGAGAGCACGATCGCGGCCGCACTCGGGGCGCACGTCGGTGAGGTCGCGGGGTGGGGCGCGCTCGCTCTCGCACCGATGGTCGGTACTCTGCGTGGTTGGATGGGGGCGCGTGGGGCGGGTGAGCGAACGATCACGGTCGCGTTTCTCGAAAGCTTTGCCGCGGCGGCGGCTGCCGCGAAGCTCTGGGAGTTGCGCAATGCCGAAGTGGGGCGGCCGTCGTGAGAGTGCCGGAGGGGTTTCGCCTGACCGCGGCCGGGAGTCTGGTCCGCTGTGGATACGAGAGCCGTCTCCCCGACTGGGTGCAGCGGGCGCGCACGGCGGGCGAGTCGGTCGGCATCGGTGGGCGCGGCGGCCTCGCGCGTGCGCCGCTCGACGACGGCGCCGAGGCCTTCGTTCGCCGGTATCGGCACGGGGGCTTGCTCGGTACGGTTCTCGGGGAGGCCTATTTTGGGCGCCCCCCGCGGCCGTGGCGCGAACTGGTGGCCACCGAGGCGGCGCGCCGAGCGGGAGTGGTTGCGCCGGAAGTCCTCGCCGCCGTCGTGGAGCCGTTTGACGGTGCGGTCTTCGGTGTCCCGTACCGGGGCGTTCTCGTGACGCGGGGGCTCGAGCAGCGTCGGACGTTTCGCGAGGCGCTCCTGGAGGCGTCGTCCGGGGAGGAGCGACTGCGCTGGTTGGCCGTTGCGGCCGCGGCCGTTCGGCAGCTGCACACGTGTGGGGTGCGACATCCGGACCTGAACGTGACGAACCTGCTCGTCGGCGACTCGCTCGACGAGAAGGTTGCTGTGATCGACTTCGATCGCGCCGTCGCAGGTACGAGCCCGGTGGGATGGGTCGGCCGTCGCATGGCGCATCGTCGCCTCTCCCGCTCGATCGGAAAGCTGGGTCTCCCGGGGCTCTCGAGAGCGCAGGCACGCCGCGAGCTCGCGGTGGTCCTCGAGGCTGGTCGATGACGGCGGTCGCGCGGGCTCGGAAGGAGTGGGACGCGGCGTTCGTCGTTCGCGAGGCGGAGCGCGTGCGTGCGGGTGGTGTCGGCGGTCGTGTTCTGAAGGAGAACGAACACGGGTTCGTCGTGTGGGTCGAAGGGGCAGGTCCCGCCGGTGAAGCGGTCGTCGTCAAAGCCCGGCATCCGAACACCGAGTGGTCCCGACTGCGGGATCGTTTCGCGACGTCGCCTGCGGTCGCGCAGCAAGTCGTCGCCGAGGCGTGCGCGGCTGCCGGCGTGGCCGTGCCTGAAGTCTTTGGCGTCGAGGATGCGGGCTGGCCCTCGCAGCCGTGTCATATGATCACGGCCGCGGTCGAGGATGCCGAGCCACTCCTGGCCGTCCTGTTGCGGCTCGACCCGAAGGGGCGTCGGAAGCTCGCGCGTTCGGTAGGTCGCTTCGTCGCGAAGCTGCACCACGCCGGCATCTACGTGCCCGACCTGAAGCACGAGAACCTGATGTTGCGCGAAGCGGGCGACGCGGAGCCGCGGGTTCTGCTCGTCGACCTCGATCGCGCCCGCCTGCCGCGTGGCGGGGTGTCGCGTCGGCGTCGGATCCGGAACCTGGTTCAGCTGTGTTGGCGGCTGTCGTGGGAGACGACGCCGCGAGAGCGGCTGCTGATGCTCGGGCAGTACACCCGGGCGCTCGGTGCACCGGGCGAATCCGTCGCAGCGCTCGCGCAGGACGTCGACCGCGAGCGTCGTCGCAAGCAGCGCCGCCTCCTGGCGATGCGGCGCCGGATGCGGGAGCGCCCGACGGAGCGCCCCGGCATCTCCGTGATGATTGTCTGTCAGGACGAGGAGCGGCTCATCCGGCCCTGTCTGGAGAGCGTCGCCTGGTGCGACGAGATCGTCGTGGTGGATGGTGGGTCGAAGGACTCCACGGTCGAGATTTGCCGCGAGTACACCGACCGGGTCCTCCACAACCCATGGCCGGGCCACCGGGCGCAGAAGCAGTTCGCGCTCGATCAGACCACACAGCCCTGGGTGCTGAACATCGATTCCGACGAGCGCGTCCCGGAGCCCCTGCGCGAGGAACTCGAGTGGATGCTCGCGCACGATGGGGCTGGATGGGACGGATTTCAGGTCCCGCGTCTCGTTCGCTATCTGGGACGGTGGTGGTGGCGTGGCGGATGGTACCCGAGTCGGCGGCTTCGGCTGTTCCGGCGCGAGAAGGCGGAGTGGGGGGGCGTCGACCCGCACGAGAAGGCCGTCGTCCACGGACGCATTGGGAAGGTCAAAGAGCCACTCTGGCATCTGAGCTATGAAAACGTTGCCCACCATTTGCACTCGATCGATTGCCTCACCGACGTGGGGGCTCGGGCGAAGCCCCGCCGCGCGCGATGGGACCGGCTCTATCTTCGGCCGCCGGCCCGCTTCCTTCGCTCCTGGCTGGTGGGGCGGGGCTGCCAGGAGGGGTTTCCCGGCTTCTTCATCGCTCTGGCTTCGGCCCTCTACGTCCACGTCAAGCACGTGAAGGCGGACGAAGAGGCACAAGCTTCCGAGAACCGAACATGAAAGTCCTTCACGTAGATCCCGAGTACACCTTCGGCGGCGGCGAGACACAGGTCCTTGCGCTCGTGACGCACCTTCGACAACACGGGCACACGTCCGTCCTGGCGACGCCGACGAGTGGCGAGCTCGGAACGCGTGCCGCGGCGGCCGATTTCCTCGTCGAGGACCTTCGCGCAGAGTTCGGGCACGATCCGCGCGGCGGCTTCACGCTGCGCCGATTGGTCAGGGCGCATCAGCCGGACATCGTTCACCTCCACACCGCGCGGGCTCTGTCTCTTGCGGCGTACCGTCCATCCGGAACGCCGGCTGTGGTGACGCGCCGAATGGACTACGCGCCCCGCGGCGCGCGGGCTTACGTGGGCTGGTTGTACAACCAAGTCGATCGGATCATCGCAGTGTCGCAGGCGGCGTGCTCCGCCATGGGTTCTCGCGGGGTCGCGCCGGAGCGGGTGACGGTCGTACCGAGTGGTGTGGCGGTCGATCACTTCGCGCAGGCCGATCGGGCGTCGGGTCGCGCCGCGCTCTCCATCGATGCCGAGCAGAAGGTCGTCTCGATCGTCGGCAGCCTGCATGCTCGCAAAGGGCACTCGGTGCTTCTCAAGGCCGTCGCCGCGCTGCGCGGAGAGGGCCTCGACGTCCTCTGTCTGGCGGCGGGCGAGGGGCCCGAGCACGAGGCTCTCAACGCACAAGCGCGCACGCTCGGACTGTCCGAGCGCGTTCGGCTGCTCGGCCACATCGAAGACGTTCTTCCGGTTCTCGCGGCGGCTGACGTCGTGGCGCAGCCCTCCGTAGCCGAGGGGCTCGGCGTCGCGGCCGTCGAGGGGATGGCGAGCGGACGGCCCGTCGTGGCGAGCCGCGTCGGAGGCCTCATGGAGACGATCCGGCACGACATCGAGGGGCTTCTGGTGCCGATCGGAGACGTACGGGCCTTCGCCGACGGGCTCGGAGCGTGTCTCCGGGACCCCGAGCTGAGCGCCCGGCTGGGAGCCGCGGGACGCCTGCGCGCCGCCCAGTTCTCGACCGAGGCGATGGCGCGAGGCAACGAGGCGGTGTACGAACGCCTGCTCGTGGGCCGGCCGGCCCGCGAATCGGATTCATGACGGCATCGGAACAGCGCAGACTCCTTCGCCTCGTCTCGGCGTTCGCCAAGAAGCGGATTCTGGTGGTCGGGGACCTCATGCTCGATCGGTTCATCTTCGGCGACGTCCGCCGAATCTCGCCGGAGGCTCCGGTGCCGGTCGTGCGCGTCACGCACGAGAGCGTGCATCCCGGGGGGGCCGGGAACGTCGTCGCCAACCTCGCCTCGCTCGGTGCTCGGCCGGTCGTCGCCGGTTGGATCGGCCGTGATGCGGCGGGGCGCACGATCACGGATCTGTTGAAGAAACTCGGCGCGGATGCGTCCGGGCTCTTCACGACGGCCGAAGTTCAGTCCATCGAGAAGACGCGCATCCTCGCGCACAGCCAGCAGGTCGTTCGGCTCGACCGCGAGGCCCGGCGACCGAGCCCACGTCTGACGAAGCGCCTGCTCGACGTCGTCGGGAAGAAGCTCCGCGGTGCGGACGCGGTTCTCGTGTCCGACTACGGGAAGGGGGCCGTGTCGCCGGCCCTGCTCGACTTCCTGGCGGACCGACGCGAGTCCGGAAAGTTCGCGTACCTCATCGATCCCAAGCAGCCGAACTTCGATTCCTACCGTGGCGCAACGTTGGTGAAGCCGAACGAGGTCGAAGCCACGGCCGCCGCCGGGCTCGAGATCGAGGATACGAAGTCGCTCGGGGCCGCGGGCCGCAAGCTTCTCGACCGATGGCAGAGCGACGCCGTCATGATCTCGCGCGGGGAGAACGGTCTTTCGCTGTTTCAGCGCGGGGCTTCGCCCCGGAACTTCCCGGCCGTTGCGCGGGAGGTCTTCGACGTCACGGGTGCGGGCGATACGGTCATGGCGGTCGCATCGCTCTCACTTGCCGCGGGCGGCACGTTGGAGGAAGCGGCGCTTCTCGCCAACCTGGCGGCGGCCATCGTGGTTGGCAAGGTTGGAACCGCGACGTTGGAACCCAAGGAACTACTGGCCGCGGTCCGAAACGCCCGGCCGCGCACCACCACACGGAGACGGAAGCCATGAAGAGCATGACCGGGTTCGGGGGCGCCCAGGTTGCGGCCCCCGGCGGCCGAGTGACCGTCGAAGTGAAGAGCGTGAACTCGCGTTTCCTCGAACTGCGAATCGGGCTTCCGCGTGAACAACAGGTACTCGAAGCGGATCTGCGCAAGATCGTTCAGGCTTGTGTCGAGCGTGGCCGAGTCGAAGTGTCCGTAAGACGTGAAGGGCGCGCGGGACGGAAGACCAAGGTCGAGGCCGACCTGAAGCTTGCGCGTGAGATCACGTCGGCCTGGAAACGCGTGGGCAAGGAACTCAAACTGCCCGGGGACCTCGATCTGGCGTTCCTGCGGTCCGCCGCAGGCGACATCGTGCGTACGGCGGAAGAGACCCCGGAACCGGCCAAGGACGCCACCGCGATCCGAACGGCTCTGAAGCGGGCGCTTCAGGCGCACGACCGCGAGCGGGTTCGCGAGGGTGCACACCTCGAGAAGGACATGAAGAAGCGTCTGAAGGCCTTGGTGCGCCTGCGCGCCCGTGCGGCAAAGCTGGCCGGTACGCTTCGCAAGGTCCTTATGGACCGGCTGAACGGCCGTATCGCCGATTTGATGGGAGAACAGGCGCCCGAGCCCGCACGGATCGTTCAAGAGGTCGCGCTCGCGGTCGATCGTGGAGACGTATCCGAGGAGTTGGCGAGGCTCGAGAGCCACCTGGCTGCCCTCGGCGATCTCCTCGATGCCCAAGATCCGGTCGGCAAGCGGATCGAGTTCCTGCTGCAGGAGATTCTGCGCGAGGTGAACACCGTCGGTTCGAAGGCGAATCACCTGCCGATGACCGAGACGGTCCTCGAGGCGAAGGGCGAGATCGAGAAGCTCCGCGAGCAGGTGGCGAACGTCGAATGACCCCGGGGTCCGCAGCAAACCGGCGAGGGGTTCTCTTCGTCGTGTCGGCCCCATCGGGCGGCGGGAAGACGACACTCGTGAAGGTCGCGCTCGACGCGGATCGAGGGCTCTCGCTTTCGGTCTCTCTCACGACGCGGCAGCCGCGGGTGGGGGAAGTCGACGGCCGCGACTACTTCTTCGTCGCCGCGGACGAGTTCGACAAGCGGCGTGAAGCCGGGGAGTTTGCGGAGTGGGCCGAGGTGTTCGACCACGCCTACGCGACGCCGCGCGGCCCCCTCGAAGATGCGATCCGGGAAGGCCGGGACGTTCTGCTGGACGTCGACATCCAGGGAGCGCGCGCCCTGAAGAAGCTCTACGGCGCCGACGCCGTCGGGATTTTTGTCGTACCGCCGAGCTTCGCTGCACTGGAGAGTCGGTTGCGCTCGCGAGGGACCGATAGCGAAGAGCAGGTGGCGCGCAGACTCCAGCGGGTTCGTACCGAGATGAGTGCTACGTCGGAGACCGAGGTCTACGACTATCGGATCATCAACGAGGATCGCGATGTGGCCGCGGCGGAGATCCGAGCCATCTTGATGGCGGAGCGGCTACGGCTCACCCGCGTCCCGGATCCGACGCTGGACTGACGTGATCGCTTGCGGTGCCCCGGCGCCGCTCCTACGCTGAGCGGGTGCGACTCGAGGGACTCGTCTCGAAGATCCAGGGGTACCTGCCCGGTGCGGAGTTGGATCTCATCCGCCGTGCGTACGAATTCTCGGCCGAGAAGCACAAGAGCCAGCGACGGGCGAGCGGCGAACCCTACGTTTCGCACCCTCTCGCGGTCGCGAGCATCATCGGCGATCTGAGGCTCGACGTCCCGAGCGTCGTGACGGGCCTCCTGCACGACACCGTCGAGGACACGCTCACGAGCCTCGGCCAGGTCGAGGCACTCTTCGGATCCGAGATCGCCACTCTCGTGGACGGTGTGACGAAGATCTCGCAGATCAATTTCCGGACCCGCGAGGAGCACCGTGCGGAGAACATCCGCAAGATGATCATCGCGATGTCGGAAGATCTGCGCGTGATCCTCATCAAACTCGCGGACCGCACGCACAACATGCGCACTCTCGGAGGGCTTCCGCCCGACAAGCAGGCCAAGGTCGCGCAGGAGACGCTCGACATCTTCGCTCCACTCGCGCACCGCCTCGGCATCTATTGGATGAAGAGCGAGATGGAAGACAACGCTCTCCACGCGCTGCACCCGGAAGTGTTCTATCAACTCAAGCGCGCGGTCTCGAAGAAGAAGACCGAGCGCGAGAAGTACATCCGCGAAGTGCAGGCCGTCCTCGAGAGGCAGTTCGAAGCGGCGGGCATGGAGTGCTTCGTTCACGGCCGCCCGAAGCACTTCTACTCGATCTACCAAAAGATGCGGAGCCAGAACCTCCTGTACGAACAGGTCTACGACCTGGTCGCGTTTCGCGTCGTCGTCGACACGGCGCGGGAGTGTTACGAGGCGCTCGGCGT
Organism: Candidatus Binatia bacterium; assembly: GCA_029243485.1. Lineage (NCBI taxonomy): Bacteria > Candidatus Binatota > Binatia (SeqCode) > Binatia bacterium. Next base: position 47,879 of record JAQWRY010000007.1, read on the forward strand.
CGTGCATGGGCAGTGGAAGCCGGTTCCGGGGAGGTTCAAGGACTACATCGCCCTGCCCAAGGGGAACGGCTATCAGTCGCTCCATACGACGGTGATCGGGCCCCGCGGCGAGCGGATCGAGGTTCAGATACGCAGTTCCGAGATGCACCGGTTCGCCGAACAGGGGATCGCCGCGCACTGGACGCACAAGGAAGGCGGCGGGATCGACCAGGAGGAGATCCAGCGCTTTCAGTGGCTCCGTCAGATGCTGGAGTGGCAGCAGCACGTGCGAGATCCGAACGAGTTCCTGCATTCGTTCAAAGAAGATCTCGTGCCGGACGAGGTCTACGTGTTCACACCGAAGGGCGATCTTCTGCACTTCCCGGCTGGCGCGACGATCATCGATTTCGCGTACCGAATTCACTCCGAAGTGGGACATCGGTGCACCGGCGCCCGCGTCGCGGGACGTCTGGTGCCTCTGCGCTACAAGCTGCAGAACGGCGACACGATCGAGATCATCACCACCCAGCACCAGCAGCCCAGTCGGGACTGGCTGAAGATGGTACGTACGCCGCGCGCGAAGGAGCGCATCCGAGAGTGGATCAAGGCAGAGGAGTCGACTCGGAGCGTTGAGGTTGGGCGGGAGATCCTGGCGCGGGATCTCGCACACTTCAACCTCGATCTCGTGAAGCTGTCTTCCGACGGGACGCTCGACCGTGTGGCGCACGAACTCGGGGTCGAAGACTTCGCGAGCCTCGTCACGGATGTCGGCTATGGGAAGATCACCCCGCGTCAGGTCATCGAGCGGCTGGTGCCGGCCGAAGAGCTGGAGAAGCCGGAGGTCCGCGAAGGCCCGCTCGCTCGTCTGTTCCGAGTGGTGGCTCGCCGCCCGGCGGCGAGCGGGATCAAGGTTTCCGGACTGGACGACGTCCTCGTTCGCGTCGCGCGCTGTTGCGATCCGCTGCCGGGCGAACCGATCACCGGCCTCAGCTCGCACGGTCGGGGCGTGACGGTCCATTCCGCCGAATGCGCGACGGCGCTCGAAGCGGACCCGCAACGCCGGGTCCAGTGCGTCTGGGACGGGAAGCCCGACTCGCTCCGGCCCATTCGCCTCGAGGTGCTCTGCATCGATCAGCCGGGCCTGCTCGCGGCCATCAGCAAGGCAATCGCACAGACCGGGGTGAACATCCGGAACGCGGATGCGCGCGGCATCGAAGACGGAAAGGCACTGAACACGTTCGAGGTGATGGTCCTCGGGATCGCTGATCTGAACAAGGTCATCCGAAACCTGAGTCGGGTGAAGGGCGTGATGCGCGTCGACCGGGTTCGCGGGTGAGCGCGGCCGTGTCGGCTTGACGCCCGCCGCGGCCTCCCCCACGATCCCGTCCATGGAATCTGCCAAGGCACCCGCCGCCGTCGCCACCGAAGACGCCCCCGCCGCGCTCGGCGCTTACTCCCAGGCCGTGGTCGCTGGTGGACTGATATTCTGCTCCGGGCAGATCGGGTTGGATCCGAAGACGGGAGAGGTGGTCGCGGGGGGTGTCGAGGCTGAGACCGAGCGGGTGCTGACCAACCTGGAAGCCGTTCTGGCGGCCGCCGGGGCCGATTTCGGGCGGGTGACCAAGGCGACGATCTATCTGGTCGATATTGCCGATTTTGCGGCTGTGAATGCGATCTACGCGCGCCGCCTGGGAGACGCCCGACCGGCCCGGGCGGCGGTCGGTGTGGCCTCCCTGCCAAAGGGGGCACGGGTCGAAATCGACGCGATCGCCGTGGCCTCCTAGGGGCTGGACCGGGCGCCGATCCGGGCCTGGATCTTTACAACCGTTGCGGTGACCGTTAGGCCACCTCTCTCGATCCCCGAGGCGTGAATCGTCTCGGGTGGAGGAATGGATCCCATGGCACGCGATTGCGACATCTGCGGAAAACGACGTTCGGTCGGAAACAACGTCAGTCACGCGAACAACAAGACCCGACGTACTTGGAAGCCGAACCTGCAAACGGTGCGAGCCAACCTTTCGGGGACCATTCGACGAATCCTCGTCTGCACCCGCTGCCTGCGATCTGGTAAGGTCGTGAAGGTCAGCGGCTCGCGGCCGGAGTCGATTCGTACCGCTCCCGTCACCCCCGCCTAGGGGGCCTGGCGGCGCCCCTGCGGGGCTGCTGAGCGCTTGACCAGGCGGGTCGTGGACTCTCCCGGCACGAGCGTGATTCGCGCGACTTTGCCCCCCCAGGACCGGACCTCGTCCGCTCCGACAATCTCGTCTGCGGCCCAATCGGCGCCCTTGGCCAGCACGTCGGGCTGCAGCGCGTTGATTACGTCGATCGGCGTGGGCGCATCGAAGACCAGCACGTGGTCCACGGCGGCCAGTGCGGCCATCACTTCGGCGCGCGCGGCCTCGTTCTGGACAGGTCGTCCGGGGCCCTTGAGCTTGCGGACCGAGCGGTCGCTGTTCACCGCGACCACCAGAAGGTCGCCTCGGGCGCGTGCTCCGGCCAGGTAGCGCACGTGGCCCGGGTGCAGGAGGTCAAAACAGCCGTTCGTGAAGACCACGGTCTGCCCTTCACGCCGGGCGCGGCGAACGCGGCTGCGCACCGTCGACAAGGGTGCGATCTTCCGCAGGTAGGCCGTCGCTTTGCTCACGGGGCAGCAGACTAGAGTCCCGGCGGAAAAGTGCAACGGGGCCGTGCACATTGTGACGGCGCGCCGGCGGGTGATAGGGCTAGGCGACCATGGCGAGCGGCGGTCGGCGGAAGAAGGGGCGCGCGGAGCCGCCCGTTCGTGTGGATGCGAATGGCGCGACGGACGCGGCAATCGGGGCACAGGCGGGGCTCTCGCCCGCAGAGTTCGAATCGGTAGCCGATCGGCTTCGCGAATCGATCGCGCGCCTCGAGACCGAGCGCGACGAGGGACGGCGCCCGTTCCTCGAGCTGGCGGCCCGCAAAGAGGATCTCGCGAAGACCATCGCGCGCGCCGAAGAGCTTCGCGGCGAGATCGATTGGTTCGTGATCGTCGCGGGGGAGGGCTCGGCCCTCGGAAACCGCGTGCTCGGGGATGCTCTGATCGACGGCGTCGATCGCGGGGGCGCGGGGCGCGTAGGGATGCTGTTCGTGGACGGCGCCGACCCGGGCTCGATGCGTGCGGTCCTCGAGCGGGTCGAACTGCGGCGGTCCGTCTTCCATGTGATCACGCGTGCGGGCGAGAGTGTCGAGACGCTGGCCGCGTTTCTCGTCCTGCGAGACCGCCTCCTCAGCGATCTCGGGGCTGTAGAGTACACGCGCCATATCCTCCTCACGACCGATGCGGATGCCGGCCCGCTGCGGCAGATCGTGAATGACGAGGGCCTCCACGCGACGAACTTCCCTTCCGGCGTGGCCGGGCATCAAGCGGCCTCGAGTCCCGCGCACTTGCTTGGCGCGCAGCTGCTCGAGATCGACGTCGAGGGCTTTCTCGCCGGCGTTCAGGACATGGAGGAGCGCTGCCGTGCTCCCGAGCCGCAGCAGAATCCGGCCGCACTTCTGGCCGCGGCATACTACCTGCTCGCCACCCTGCATGGCGTCCAGACGAGCGTCTTGTTCGGGTACTCGGACCGGTTGAGCGGGCTCTCGGAGTGGTGGCGTCAGTTCTGGTCGACGACGCTGGGCAAAAAGCTCGAGGGGGAGTCGAGCAACGTATCGGTCGGAACGACGCCCGTCGTGGCTCGAGGCACGGTCGACCAATACACGCAGCTTCAGATGTACCTCGAAGGTCCGGCGGACAAGGTCCTCACATTCGTTCGCGTTGCGGATGCGGGGCCCCGTGTCGAGATCCCGGACAGCTACGGCGACGTCGAGGACATCGGCTACCTCGGTGGCCGCAGTCTCGAGGATCTCGTCGAGGCCGAACGACAGGCGGTGGAGTGGGCGACCGCGCGCGCCGGACGGCCCTCGGTGACGATCGAGTTGCCCGCGCTGACGCCGCACGCGCTGGGGCAGGCCGTCCGCCTCTTCGAGCGTGCTGCGCTTCTGTGCGCGTCGCTCCATGATGTCGACCCGCACGCCCGCCCCGCCGTGGAAGCGACCCGTCGCCTCGTGTACGGAGCATTGCGCAAGCCGGGGTTCGAGGCGGAGGGTGAGGAGTTGAAGCGCTGGCTGGATGCCCGCCAGGAGAAGTGGATTCTATGACGTCCGCAGCGCAGGCCCCGACCCCGAAACGGATCGAGCTCCTCGATCCGCTCGTCGCCGACCAGATCGCCGCCGGCGAGGTGATCGAGCGGCCCGCGTCGGTTGTGAAGGAGCTCGTCGAGAATGCGCTCGACGCCGGCGCGACCGACATCCGCGTTGAGCTCGAGGCCGGCGGCCGCGATCGGATCCGCGTGCAGGACGACGGCTTCGGAATGTCTCCCGAGAACGCCGAGCGCGCCTGCCTGCGGCACGCGACCAGCAAGCTGTCGACGATCGACCAGCTCACGGGCATCGCGACGCTGGGGTTTCGCGGGGAGGCGCTCGCGAGCATTGCGTCTGTCGCGCGGGTCGAGATCCGCACCCGGGAGCGGGGCTCGGACGTCGGTACGCGATTGGTCGTCGAGAGCGGCGCGGTTCGGGAAGCCGAGCCGGCCGGGGTCCCCGAGGGCACGTCGATCGAAGTGACGGAGCTCTTCGCGACGGTGCCCGCCCGTCGCAAGTTCCTGCGCAAGGCGCAGACGGAGCAGGGGCACATCGTGGAGTGGCTGCAGCGAATCGCGCTCGCCCGACCGGATGTCGGCTTTCAGTGCGTGCACGGAACCCGGCAGCTTCTGCGTCACCCCGCCGTACGCCGCCCCGAAGAGCGACTCCGCCAGGTGCTCGGTGCGGACCGCGCGCGCGACATGGTGCCGGTCTCGTGGGACGAAGACGGGATATCGGTTCGCGGTTTCGCCTCCCGGCCCGGGACTTCGTTCGCGCAGGCTCGCCACGTGCTGCCTTTCGTTGGCGGCCGGCATGTACGTGATCGTCTGCTTCTGCGGGCGATCCTCGACGCCTATCGCGCCTTGCTGCCGCAGGGGCGCTATCCGTCGGCGGTGTTGTTCCTCGAGGTGCCCGGCGAGATGGTCGACGTGAACGTGCATCCGACCAAGACCGAGGTTCGATTCGCCGACTCCGATGCGGTCTTCGGTGTGACGCTTCGCGCGGTGCGCGCCGCGCTCGCGGGTCCCGGATTACGGGCCGCCGAGGCGGTGGAGGGAACAGGAGGGGTGGAATCCGACGGGGCGACGACACCGACGACGGCACCTGGTCGGGTCTCGGAGGCTCTTCAGCGGTACGTGATTCGTAGCGACGCGGGCGGCGGTGGCAACGCGGGGAGTGCTCGAGAGCGCTTCTCGCCACGGATCTCGCCTGCCCATCGCGAACCGGTCCGCAGCACCGCGCCGATCCGTCCGCGTGAGAGCGGCTCGCTGCTGCCGGTGGTCGAGTCGACGCCGCGTGCGGATGGGGCCCCGCCCGAGCCCTTCGCCGCTCTGCGCGTGCTCGGCCAGGCACTGAACGGCTACGTCGTGTGCGCCTATGGCGAGGGCCTCGTTCTGATCGATCAGCATGCGGCCCACGAGCGGGTCCGGTTCGAGCGGCTGCGCGCCGCCGCACCGGAAGAGGCGGCGAGCCAGCGTCTTCTGGTCCCGGCCGTCGTCGAGTTGGGCTCGGTCGAACGGGTGCGATTGATCGACGCGAAGGCGGATCTCGCCCGTGCGGGCTTCGAAGTCGAAGAGTTCGGGGACAAGGCGCTCATCGTGCGCGCGATCCCGGCGGCGCTCGACGTGACGACTGATGCGCGCGAGTTGCTCGAGCAGCTTGCGGCCGATCTGGCCGAGGTTGGTGTGAGCGATCGGCTGGCTTCGGCGCGAGATGCGCTCCTTGCGCGCGTGGCCTGTCACGGCGCCGTCCGGGTCGGCGACCCGCTGTCGGCGGAAGAGATGAAGAAGCTCGTCGCCGAGCTCGACACGATCCCGTTCGCCTCGACGTGCCCGCACGGTCGGCCGTTGCTGATTCAGCTCGATCGAAACGAGATCGAGCGGCGGGTCGGCCGCACGTGATTCAGGCTTCGGGCGAAGCGCGCCCCCGCGTGGTCGCCGTCGTCGGTCCCACGGCGGCCGGCAAGACCGATCTCGCGGCCGAGGTCGCGCGTGCGTCGAACGGAGAGGTGGTTTCGGTCGACTCCCGGCAGGTCTTCCGGCGCCTCGACATCGGTACCGCCAAGCCGTCGGCTGAGCTGCGTGCTGACGTGCCGCACCATCTCGTCGACGTCGTGGAGCCCGACGAGCCGTTCGACGTCGCCCGCTTCCAGGACCTGGGTCGGGCCGCGATCGAGGATACTCTCGGCCGTGGGCAGGCCGTCGTGCTGTGCGGCGGAAGTGGTCTGTACCTTCGCGCGCTTACCGAGGGACTTTGCCCGGCGCCGCCCGCCGATCCGGACATGCGCGCCGAGCTCGCTTGCGAGCGAGCCGAACGCGGGCTGGAGGCCCTCCACCGAGAGCTCTCCGTCGTCGATCCTGCGGCGGCCAAGCGGATCGCTCCCCGCGATGCGGTTCGGATCATCCGCGCTCTCGAGGTCGCGCGTTTGACAGGCCGCCCCCTGTCGGAGTGGCAGCGGGATCATGCCTTCGCCGACCGTCCGTACGAGGTCCTCGTCCTGGTCCTCTCGCCGGAGTCCGCGGCCCTGGACGACCGAATCGTGCTCCGGACGGATAAGATGTGGAAGGACGGGCTGCTCGAAGAGACGCGGGGGATTCTGGAGGCCGGTTTCGACGGCCGCCTGCAGCCGCTGCAGGCTATTGGCTACCGGGAGGCACAGGCCGTGCTCCGGGGCGAGATGGAGGTTCCCGCCGCGATCGAACGGATCCGGATCGACACCCGCCGCTACGCGAAACGGCAGCGAACCTGGTTTCGTCGGCTCGAGGGCGCCGAGTGGCTGGATGGATCGGAGAGCTCCGGTACGGTCACCGACCGCGCGGCTCGATTCCTGGAACGTGGACCGTGAGCTTGGTCGAGGTTCGCCCATTGTGTTAGGCAAACCATCGCGACGGAACGCGGGGCATCGAGGAGCGTGAGTACGAAGAAGAAGTCGCGCCCACCGGCGCCGAAGACTCGCGCGCGAACCGCACTCGACAAGCTCCGGGTGCGGATCGACGAGATCGACGACGAGATCGTCGCGCAGCTGGGTGAGCGGTACCAGGTCGTCGAGCAGGTCCAGGCGGCGAAGAAGCGCGACGGGGGCGTCGTCTTCCAGCCCGAGAGAGAGCGGTCGCAGCTCCGACGCCTCCACCGGCTGAACGAGCGCGCAGGGAGCCCCGTCAAGGCGGACGCGCTCGAGGCGATCTTCCGCGAGATCCTGTCTGCGTCGCGCGCCCTTCAGACCGCGATCTCGGTCGCGTACCTCGGCCCCGCGGGAACCTTCTCGGAGCGCGCCGCGATCGAGCAGTTCGGATCTGCGGCCGATCTTCTCCCGGTTGCGTCGATCCCTGAGGTCTTCCGGGTCGTCGAGCGGGGACAGGCCACCTTCGGGGTCGTTCCCATCGAGAACTCGACTGCCGGAATGGTGGGTCCGACGCTCGACGCGTTCGTCCAGAGTCCGCTTCAGATCGTTGCGGAACGCCAGCTTCTGATCCGACACTCCTTGCTGGCCAAGGGGCCGGGCCGCGGCCGGATCAAGAAGATCGTCTCGCATCCGCAATCGCTGAGTCAGTGTCGCGAATGGCTTGCGGGACACATGCCCGGCATTCCGACGCAGGAAGTGGCGAGCAACGCGGAGGCGGCCGCGGCCGCGGCGAAGAGCCCGACGACGGGTGCGATCGCCGGCCAGGACGCGGCGCGGGTCTACGGGCTGCGGGTTCTCGCGGGCGGCATCCAGGACGTGCCCCACAACGTCACCCGCTTCCTCGTGATCGCACCCGAGTCCGCGACCCCGCCGACGATGAGTGACAAGGTTTCCGTGATCTTCTCGGTGAAGAACGAGCCCGGCATGCTGTACGACAGCCTGAAGCCGCTCGCGGGGCAGGGGATCGATCTCCTCAAGATCGAGTCCCGTCCGATGCGGGGCCGGATCTGGGACTACCTTTTCTTCGTCGACTTCGGTGGTGAGCTCGCGAATCCGAAGGTTCGCCGGGCGATGAACGCGATGAAGAAGAACTGCGTCTGGTTCAAAGTGCTGGGCTCGTACCCGGCCGCGGTGGCGAAGTGAGTTCCGACGCCGAGACGGCCGATCCGGCGGCCCGTGTTGCGGCCTATCTTCGCAACCTGATGCCGTACGTGCCCGGGAAGCCTGCCGCCGAGATCGAGCGGGAGTTCGGGCTCGCGCGCGTCATCAAGCTCGCATCGAACGAGAATCCGCTGGGGCCATCGCCCCGCGCGACCGAGGCGATGCAGCGCGCTCTCTCGGAACTCAACCGGTACCCGGATGGGGACGGGACGGATCTGCGGGCCGAATTGGCTCGGCGTTTCGGCGTCACGCCGAAGCGGATCCTGCTCGGCAACGGTTCGAACGAGATCTTGACTCTTCTCGGCCGTGTTCTGCTGAAGCCCGGCGACGAAGCCGTCATGTCGGACGGCGCATTCATCGTCTACCCGCTCGCGACGCAGGCCAATGGAGCGACGCGCGTCTCCGTGCCGACCACCGACTTCGGCCACGACCTCGAGGCCATGGCTGACGCGATCGGACCCGATACCCGTGTCGTGTTCCTCGCAAACCCGAACAATCCGACGGGTACGATGTTCCGGCGCGCAGCCTGGGAGAAGTTCATCGCCCGCGTTCCGGACAACGTCGTAGTGGTCTGCGACAATGCCTACGCCGAGTACGTCCTCGACCCCGAGTACCCCGACGCGATCGCGCAACCGGATCGTCATCCGGGACTCGTGGCGCTGCGTACGTTCTCGAAGATCTACGGCCTCGCGGGCCTGCGCGTGGGCTACGGGGTGGGCCCAGAGTGGTTGGTCGACCTCGTCGATCGTATCCGGGACCCGTTCAACGTGAACCATCTGGCCCAGGCGGGCGCTCTCGCCGCGCTCGACGACGTGGAGCATGTTCGGGCGTGTCGCGAGATGAACCGGGACGGCATGCGCTTCCTCGAGCGTGTCTGTCGGGCCCTCGGAATCGGCTTCGTGCCGAGCCACGGCAACTTCGTTCTCGTCGAGATCGGGGATGCGGGGAACGCGTTCGAGGCGCTTCTGCGGGCCGGCGTGATCGTGCGCCCCGTCGGGGGATACGGTTTCCCGGGTCACGTACGCGTGAGCATCGGTATGCCCGAGGAGAACACCGTCTTCGCCCAAGCGCTCGCGGCGCTACTCGGGCGGAGCGACGCGGGCGTCGCGAGTCTCGTACAGTCCCCATCCGGTTCGGAGGCGGATCGGTGAAGCGGGTACGACGCCTGGGGATCGTCGGGGTCGGACTCCTCGGGGGGTCGCTTGGGCTCGTGGCAAAGCGCGAGGGTTTGGCGGGTGAGGTGGTTGCGCTCGGACGAACGCAGGCGAACCTCGATGTCGCGCTGAAGCGTGGCTGCGTCGATCGGGCGGGCGTGACGCCGGATGTCCTCGCCGGCGCCGACCTCGTCGTCCTCGCCACGCCCATCGGGATGTTGGCCTCCTCGGCTGCCGCGGTTGCGCCGCATCTGGCGGACGGTGCCATCGTCACCGACGTCGGGAGTTCGAAGGCGAGTGTCGTCGAAGACTGTACGGCTGCTCTGGCGGGCCGCGCGCGGTTCGTCGGAAGTCACCCGATCGCCGGGATGGAGACCTCGGGCGCCGGCGCTGCGCTGGCCGATCTCTTCTCCGGGGCGCGCTGCGTGCTGACGCCCATCGAGAGCACGGATCCCGAGGCGCTCGCCGAGGTGCGCGCGCTGTGGATCGCCGCCGGCATGGACGTCGACGAGATGTCCCCGGACGATCACGACCGCGTTCTGGCGCTCACCAGCCATCTGCCGCACGTCGCCGCTTGGGCTCTCGCGCGGGCCGTGGCGGCGATGCGGGGCGGGGAGATCGACCCGCTGCGCTTCGCGGGACCTTCGCTGCGGGACATGACCCGGATCGCAGGCGCTTCGCCGGAGATGTGGCGGGACATTCTGGTCGCCAATGCGGATTCCGTGTTGGCGCAGATCGACCTCTTCCGTGGCCGCGTCGACGACCTCGCCGCTGCGATCGAGAAGCGAGACGACCAGCAGATCGAGGCGTTTCTTCGCGAAGCCGCGGATCTGCGGACCTCGCTGCAGGCCGAGGCGGCGCCCGCGCCCGCGCCCGCGCCGGACGACGCCGAGGTGGTGCTCGCGGCGGGACCGCTCCGGGGGCGGGTGGATCTCCCCGGCGACAAGTCGATCGGGCATCGTGCGTTGATTCTCGGAGCGGTGGCCGAAGGCATCACGCAGATCTCTGGTTTGTCCTCGGGGGAAGACAACGCATCCACGCGCGAGGTTCTCGCGTCCCTCGGCGTCGAGAGCTGTCGAGAGGGCGACCGCGTCTGGATCGACGGGCGCGGCTTCGAGGGCCTGCAGGCGCCGACCGCGCCGCTGTCCTGTGGGAACTCGGGCACGACGATCCGGATGATGTGCGGCGTCCTCGCTGGGCGCCCGTTCGAGGCGACGCTCGACGGCGACGAGTCGTTGCGCAAACGGCCGATGGACCGGGTGATCGAACCGCTCGCCGCGCTGGGAGCCGAGTTCGCCGGGACCAATCGCCGGGCGCCGATCACGGTTCGCGGAGGGAGCCTGCGCCCCGGACGTTTTGAGCTGCCCGTCGCGAGCGCGCAGGTGAAGACGGCGCTCTTGCTCGCCGGTCTGCAGGCGGACGGCGAGACTATCGTCGCCGAGCCCGGGGCATCGCGCGATCACACCGAGCGGCTCCTGCCAGTCTTTGGCGTGTCGGTCCGCCGTCCGGACGCGCGGACGGTCTGCGTGTCGGGCCCCGCACGGCTCACGGCCGCGAAGGTCGCCATCCCGGCGGATCCGAGTGCCGCGGCGTTCTGGCTGGTTGCCGGCTCGATCGTGCGGGGTTCTCGACTGGAGCTGCGGGGAGTCTCGATGAACCCGACCCGGACGGGCGCGCTCGACGTCCTCCTGTCGATGGGCGCCCGGATCGATGTGATCGAGCGAGATCCCGTGGGCGAAGAGCCCGTCGCGGACCTCGTAGTCGAGGCTGCCCCCCTGCGCGCCACCGAGGTTTCCGGGGAGACCATGCTGCGCGCCATCGACGAGTTCCCGGCGTTGGCCGTGGCTGCGGCAGTCGCCGAGGGATCTACGCGCTTTGCGGACGGCGCCGAGCTTCGCGTGAAGGAAAGCGACCGAATCGCAGCAATGACGCAGGGGCTGAGCCGGCTCGGAGTCCAGGTCCAGGAGGCCGCCGACGGCCTGGTGGTCCACGGGGGATCCGGCATCGGTGGGGGCGAGGTCGAGACCCACCGGGATCACCGGATCGCGATGGCCTTCGCCGTCGCCGGCCTGGTCGCCCGCGGGCCGGTCCGGATCCGGCAGGCCGACATAATGGCCGTTTCCGATCCGGGATTTCTTCGGACCCTGCGGCGATTGCAAGAAAGCGAATCATGAGGCGAAAAAAACCGGTGGTGACGATCGACGGCCCCGCGGGGGCCGGGAAGAGCACGGTCAGCCGGGCCCTGGCCGAGCGGTTGGGCTTCACCTACCTCGACACGGGGGCCCTGTACCGGACGGTGGCTCTTCGCGTCCTCGACGAGCCCGAGCTCGCCCTGGCACTCACTGACGATGGACCGGCTTGCGGCGACGCAGAGCGCCTCGGCGCCCTGACGCGATCCCTCGAGATCCGCTTCGCAGACGCGGGAACCCGGGTCTTCCTGGGGGGGCGAGAGATCACGACCGAGATCCGGACTCCGGAAATCAGTCAGGCGGCATCTAGGGTTTCCGCGGTTCCTGCCGTCAGGACGGGCCTGCTGGATCTCCAGCGCCGCTTGGCCGAGGAGGGCGGCGTGGTGGCCGAGGGTCGGGATGTGGGGACGGTGGTTTTCCCTGATGCCGAGGTGAAGTTCTACCTCACCGCCGACCTTGCTTGTCGTGCGAAGCGCCGTGCGGACGAGCTCGCGGCCCGCGGCGCGGAGGTCGATTTGGCCGCTACGCAGCGCGAGATCGAGGAGCGAGACGCCCGGGATGCCGGCCGGGATGTCGCTCCGCTGCGCTGTCCGGAGGGCGCCGTGGAGGTCGACTCCGGGCCTCTGACCGCCGACGAAGTTGTCGAGCGGATGATCGAAGTCGTAAGGTCGCGGGAAGGCTCTTGAAAAAACGGGCACGCAAGAGTAAGCCCAGGTGACGCTGTCGGCCGCCTGGCCGACGTGCGCCCACCCCCCCCTAGGAGGAATTCGCTGCATGATGAGTGAGAACGACGAAGAGTCGTCCGTTGAGGAGGACTTTAGCCAGCTCTTTGAGCAAAGCCTCAAGCTGGTTAAGCCGGGAGAAGTAGTCCAAGGGCAGATCGTTCAGATCGCCAATGGCTTCGTCACCGTCGACATTGGGTACAAGTCGGAGGGGCATATCCCCGTCGCCGAGTTCCGCGACCGCGAGGGAACGGTACACGCCGAGGTCGGAGACGACATCGACGTCTTCTTCGAGTCGAGCGAAGGCGAGAGCGGCAGTGTCACGCTATCGCGCACCAAGGCCGAGCAAGTAAAGGTCTGGAGCGACATCGAGCAGGCCTTCAACGACGCCGTTCCCATAGAGGGACTCATCGTGGGCAAGGTGAAGGGCGGTCTCAAGGTAGACATCGGTGTTTCGGCATTCCTGCCGGGCTCGCACGCCGACCTTCGTCCGACCCGCAACCTCGATCGCTTCATCGGGCAGAAGGGTCGCTTCGCGATCCTGAAGTTCAACCGGTCGCGCGGCAACGTCGTCGTTTCGCGCCGCGCCGTGCTCGAGAAGGAGCGCTCCGCTCTCAAGGAAGAGACTCTTCGTGTCCTCGAAGAGGGCATCATCCTCGAAGGCTCCGTAAAGAACATCACCGACTACGGCGCGTTCGTCGACCTCGGTGGCATCGACGGCTTGCTGCACATCACGGACATGTCGTGGGGGCGCATCTCGCATCCGTCGGAAGTCATCAACGTTGGTGATCAGCTGAAGGTCGTCGTGCTGAAGTACGACGCCGAACGCGAGCGTGTCTCGCTCGGCATGAAGCAGATCCTGCCTGACCCGTGGACCACCGCGGAAGAGCGCTACCCGACGGGCAAGCGCATCAACGGCAAGGTCGTCAGCATCACCGATTACGGCGCGTTCGTGGAACTCGAGAAGGGTGTCGAGGGCCTCATTCACGTCTCGGAGATGTCTTGGACGAAGCGGGTCACGCACCCGTCGAAGCTTCTCGACGTAGGCGCCGAGGTCGAGGTTCAGGTCCTCGACGTCGACCCGACCAACCGTCGCATCTCGCTGGGCCTGAAGCAGGTCGAGCCGAACCCTTGGGAGATGGTGCGGTCGAACCATCCGATCGACAGCCACATCAAGGGCATCGTGAAGAGCATCACCGACTTCGGCATCTTCGTCGGCGTCGAGGATGGCATCGACGGGTTGGTCCACATTTCGGACCTTCACTGGACCAAGAAGATCAAGCATCCCTCCGAGGCCTACAAGAAGGGTGACGAGATCGAGGCGGTCGTGCTCGGTGTCGATGTCGACAACGAGCGCATCTCTCTTGGTGTGAAGCAGCTCGCCAACGATCCGTGGGCGAACCTCGCAGAGCGCTTCCCGGTCGGTAGCCGCATCAAGGGACCGATCACGAGTGTCACCGACTTCGGTGTGTTCGTGCAGCTCGAAGAAGGGATCGAGGGACTGGTTCACGTCTCGCAGATCTCGGCCGAGCGTGTCGATCGCCCGGGTGATCACTTCCACGTGGGCGAAGAGATCGAGGCAGAGATCACGAACCTCGATCCGCGCGAGAAGAAGATCGGCTTGTCTGTGCGGGCACTTCGGCGCTCCGAGGAGCGGGCCGAGATGGACGCGTACCTCAGTCGTGAAGGGAAGGCCGGCCGGTTCTCGCTCGAGGACGTCGTCGGCACCGATCTGCAACGCGTCGCGGTCGGCGAGAAGAACAAGACCGAGGGGTAGGTGGCGAGGGTGGCCAAGCCCCGTCACCCCGCCGGGCGAGCGTTTCGTTTCTTTCTGGCCTTCGCCGGCGTGTTCGCGTTCGTTGCGTTCGTCGTGACGTTGTTGCCGGGAAGCCCCGGGGGCTCGCTCTTGCGGACGGGCGACTTGCACGTCGCTCTGGTTCCTCTGCGCGGTGAGATCAGCCGGTCGGATGCCTTCGTCGAGACTTTGTCCGACCTTCAGAAGGACAGCTCGGTCGGCGCGGTCGTCGTTCGTATCGAGTCGCCCGGTGGCGCGGTTGCGCCGTCGCAGGAAATGTATGACGCGGTTCTTCGTTTGCGCGAAGAGAAGCCGGTGATTGCCTCTTTGGGCTCCGTGGCGGCATCGGGCGGGTACTACGTCGCGTGTGCCGCAGACGTGGTGGTGGCCAACCCGGGGACGCTTACGGGCTCGATTGGTGTGATCATGCAGCTCACCAACCTCGAGGGCTTGATGGACAAAGTCGGGGTGCGAGCCGAGATCGTGACCGCCGGGACGCAGAAGGACATGGGGTCCCCGTTCCGGAGCTTGTCGGCTCCCGAGCGGGCCATCTTTCAGACGATGGCCGACGAGGTTCACACGCAGTTTATCGACGCCGTTGCGGTCGGTCGCGGGATGACGCCTGAGGCGATGCGTCGCGTGTCGACCGGGCGAACGTTTACGGGAGAGCAGGCGCAGGGGCTGGGCCTCGTCGACGAGCTCGGTGGGCTCCATGAGGCCGTTGCGATTGCCGCGGCGAGGGCCGGGATCGAGGGTGAGCCCGTCGTCGAGAAGGTCTCCCCCCGGCGCGGGCCCTGGTGGATGCGGGCTTTGTTCTCGGACGAATCCGGCGTGAGCGCCGGTGGTTCGGCCCTCAGCCACTTCGCCGATTCCCTCGCGACTCTTGCCGGGACTTCCGGGGACGAACGTACCCCGCAGTTTCTGTGGCGCTTGCCCGTCGTGACCGAAGGGCTTCGCTGATGCACTACCGCCAGATCGGAGGACGAACATGACCAAGCGCGAACTCATCGAGACTGTGGCCAACGCGCGGCCGCTCCTGCCGAGGCGGGACGTCGAGACTCTGGTCAACGCTGTGTTCAAAACTCTCTCGGAAGCTCTCACCCGTGGGGAGCGGATCGAGATTCGGGGCTTCGGTAGTTTCATCGTGAAGCGGCGGAATGCGCGTGAAGGGCTCAACCCGAAGACGGGCGAGGCCGTGTCTGTGTCGGCGAAGCGGGTGCCGTTCTTCAAAGCTGGCAAGGAGCTCAAGTTGCGCGTCGACAAGAAGCCCGGCGACGTCGGCGACGAGATCGCCGAGACGAACGTCGCCCTCGGCGAGGCGACTGCGGTCGGCGCACCCGGCGAGGAAAGCTAAGCTGTCCGAGAGCGTACTCTGGGCGCCGTGGCGTATGAGCTACGTCGTCGGGGAGAAGCCGGCGCCGGACGCCTGCTTCTTCTGCGATCTCCCCGGGGCCGGTGACGACCGCGAAAATCTGATCCTCGCGACCGACGACCGGTGCGTCGTCATGATGAATCGCTACCCGTACAACAACGGCCATCTGATGGTCGCTCCCCGGGAACACACGGCGGAGCTCGGCGTCCTGGACCCCGAAACGTACGCCCACGTGATGGAGATGTTGCGCCGGACTGCCGGAATCGTTCGCACGGCGCTCGCCTGTGACGGGATGAACATCGGGCTGAACCTCGGGAAGGTGGCCGGGGCGGGGGTCGACTCGCATCTCCACTGGCACATCGTGCCGCGGTGGAACGGCGATACGAACTTCATGCCGGTCGTGGCGGAGACCAAGGTGATGCCGCAGCATCTCCTCGCTTGCTACGACCAACTCGCGCCGCACTTCGCTTGAGCCCGCCGGGCGGTTGCTCCGGGTTGCCCGGCCTAGCCGGTTGCTCCCATAATGCGCTTCCGCGCCGATGGCGCGGGGGGAGGTGCTGATGGCGAAACCTACGACCCTTGGAGAGTTGCGAGCTTCTGGCTACGAGCCGACAACGGTCCGCGCGGAACTGCGGCGGAACCTGAAGGCCGCATTGATCGACGGCCGATCGATTCTTCCGTCGATTCTCGGGTACGACGACACCGTGATTCCCGAGGTGCAGAACGCAATCCTCTCGGGGCATCACATCATCCTCCTCGGTGAACGTGGCCAGGCGAAGTCGCGGTTGATTCGCGGGCTGGTCGGTTTGCTCGACGAGTCGGTTCCGGCCGTCGAAGGCTGCGAGATCCATTGCGACCCGCTGGCGCCCATCTGTCGCCGATGCACCGCGCGGCGCGATGCCGAAGGGAATGCGCTGGGCGTCGTCTGGATCGGCCGCGAGGAGCGCTACGGCGAAAAGCTCGCGACCCCGGACGTCTCGATGGCCGACCTCATCGGCGAGATCGATCCGATCAAGGTCGCAGAAGGTCGCTATCTCGCAGATGAAGACACGATCCACTTCGGGCTCGTCCCGAGGTCGCATCGCGGGATCTTCGCGATCAACGAGCTGCCCGATCTAATGGAGAAGATCCAGGTCGGCTTGTTCAATCTCATGGAAGAACGCGACATCCAGATCCGGGGCTTCAAGGTGCGACTTCCCGTGGATATCGTGATCGTCGCGAGTGCGAATCCGGAGGACTACACGAGCCGCGGGCGCATCATCACACCGCTGAAGGATCGCTTCGACGCGCAGGTCCGCACGCACTATCCAAAGGACATCGCGACCGAGATCGCGATCGTCGAACAGGAAGTGCCCTCGGCCGATCGAGACGGTTGTCCGGTACGCATTCCGGACTTCATGAAGAGCATCGTCGCGGGGCTTACGTTCGAGGCCCGCGCCGCAGGAGACATCAACCAGAGCAGCGGCGTCAGCGTACGCGCGACCCTGAACAACTACGAGACCCTGATCGCGAACGCGGAGCGGCGTGCGGTCGTGCTGGGGGAGCAGGAGATCGTCCCGCGAGTCTCGGATCTTCACGCGGTCTCGACCTCGATGCTCGGGAAGCTCGAGTTCGAGTACACCGGCGAGGAGCGGTCCGAGCTGGAGGCGTTCGAGCGTCTGGTGAACCGCGCAGTGCTGGTCGTCTTCGACGAGACGTTTGCTCCCGCGAAGCTTCAGGCGGTGATCGGGTACTTCGAGGGCGGCGGCGGCGTCGAGGTCTCGGATCAGATGCCTGCTTTGGAGTATCTCGAAGGTATCGGCGCGATCCCGGGCCTCCGGGACGCGATCGGCGAGCTCGGCTCGTTCGAGTCGCCGGCGCTCATGGCCTCGGCGACCGAGTTCATCCTGGAGGGCCTGCACCTGCATCAGAAGCTCAATCGAGAGGTCTCCGGGGGCAGGGTGACGTACCGGGCCTAGAGGCCGCTTGTCATGCTGCGCCTTCGCTACACTTCGTGGGACGGTTCTCAGCGGATTCGCCTCGATCCCGAGAAGGTCTTCGAGCAGTTCGCCGAGGCTCTGTCGGGAACCGACGATGTTCGCCAGGCGCTCGAGTGGATGATGCGCCAGGGGATGGAGCTCGCCGATGGGCAGCTCATGGGCCTGGACGAGCTTCTCCAAGAGCTTCGCGATCAGCTCCAGAAGCGCCAGGAGTCGGTCAACGTCGACCACGCGCTCGACGAGCCGCAGGGGCAACTGGAGGATATCCTCCGACGCGAGCGTGACACGCTGACAGAGCGCGAGGGGCCCGGCGACGCGGTCGCCGAGATGCGCGAGAAGAAGGCGTTTCTCGGTGATTTGCCCGCGAAGCTCTCCGAGGCGATCGCGCGGATTGCGCAGAACTATGCCTTCGAGGACGGCGGCGCGGAGCGCGATTTCAAGGAGCTGCTCGACAAGATCGACGACATTCGCAAGGTCGAAGATCTGAAGGAGCAATGGGGCGACCGGCTCAAAGGGGACGAGTCCCTCGACTTCGAGCAGGCCCTTGATCTCGCAGCGGAGTTGGCCGCGCTCATGGCGATGCAGAGCGCGCTCATGCGGGGCGACCTCGAGGGGATAGATCCAAGCCAGCTTGGTGACCTGCTCGGCCCGCAGGCGGCCGAAGACTTGGGTGCGCTAAAGCAGGCGATGTCGATGCTGGTCGAGGCGGGGTTCCTCATTCAACGCGAGGGACGACTCGAACTCTCGGCCAAAGGCATCCGTCGCATCGGGCAGTTGGCACTGCAGGACATCTACCAGGCACTGCTGCGCGACCGGCCGGGAGCGCACGAGATCCGGAGGGTCGGCGCGGCCGAGGAGATGCCCGAGGGCGTGCGGCCGCACGAGCCGGGCGAGCCGCTCGACCTCGCGCTCGTTCCGACCCTGATGAACGCCGTGCGGCGGCAGCCGGGCGCCACGCTGGGAGTGGAACCCCGGGACTTCGAGGTCCACGAGTCACGCCAGCACAGCACTGCGTCGACCGTGCTGTTGCTCGACATGAGCTGGTCGATGAGCTGGGAGGGACGTTTCGCCGCCGCGAAGAAGGTAGCCCTCGCGCTCGAGAGCCTCATCCGCACGCGCTACCCGCGCGACTTCTTCGGGATCGTCGGTTTCTACACCCGGGCGGTCGAACTGCGGCCGCAGGACCTTCCCGAAGCCTCTTGGAACATGGGTGATCCCTTCACAAATCTGCAGGACGCACTCCGGATGGGGAGCGATCTCCTCCGTCGTCACCCGAGTCGCAACCAGCAACTGATCGTCGTGACCGACGGGCAGCCCACGGCGTATTTCGCCGACGGTCGGCTCCACTGTGAGTGGCCGCTCTCGTTCGGCGGGGTGTCCCGGCGCGCGGCCCAGGAGACGCTGCGCGAAGTCGAGCGGGTTACCAAGCGCGGAATTACGATCAACACCTTCATGCTGGACGATTCGCTTGGCTTGCGCGCCTTCGTCGAGCAGATGACGCGGATCAACAAGGGTCGGGCTCTCTACAGCCGGCCGGACCGCCTGGGCGAATACCTCCTGGTCGACTACCTGGCTCGCAAGAAGAAGAAAGTTTGATGCTCGGCGCCTCCGGTCGGATCGCCGGTATGCTGCTTCTGGCGGCCATCGCGCTCGCGAGCCTCGGGACTCGGGCGGCTGCCCAGGACCTGGATTTGGAGCAGTTCTACCCCCCGTTTCTCTGTGAGGGGGAGGTGGCGATCTTCGATTCCCTGGAACACGGGCAATTCGACTACTGTCGACAGCATCTGAGATACCGCCCCGGCACCTATGATTGTTTGCGGATTATCCTGCCGACGTGCAATGTCTTCCCATCGGTACAGCCGGGCGTGGTATTTCGCGGTCCGGCGGAACGGTTATTCGCGGGGCATGCGAGACGCATCGTCTGTCCCCCGGGCCCTCCGCCGCCGTCGTGTCCGTCCGGTTTTCCCGCGGGGCCGATTCCGCGTCCATGAGGGCCGCGGGAGAGTGTGGTTGGGTGTGGTGTCGTGGCGGCGGAGGTCACTTCGGAAGGAAAGCGGGGAGGCCCCAAGCTGACCCCGATGCTCGCGCAGTATCTGCGCGTGAAGGAGCAGGCAGGCGATGCCGTGCTGTTCTTTCGTATGGGCGACTTCTACGAGATGTTCTTCGAGGACGCCGAGCGGGCCGCACCGTTGCTCGACCTGACCCTGACCTCGCGAAACAAGGATGCTCCGAACCCGATCCCGATGTGTGGGCTGCCGTATCATGCGGCTCAGGGCTACGTCGGTAGGCTCCTCGGCCACGGGCTGAAGGTCGCCATCTGCGACCAGTTGAGCGACCCGGCGACCTCGCCCGGGCTGGTCGAGCGGGGCCTGGTCCGCGTGATCACTCCGGGCACGCTCCTCGACGAAGACGAGGGGCTCCGACCGAGTGAACCCGGCTTTCTCGCGGCGCTCGTCCGCGCGGAGGATGCGATTGCGATCGCCTGCATCGAGGTCACCACGGGGCAGCTGCGGTGCTGCGTCGCGCCCTCGGAACGCGCGGCCATCGAAGAGCTGGCGCGGATCGGTCCGAGGGAGACGGTTCTCCCCCCGGACGACGAAAAACTGCATGCCGTGGCCGCCGGTGCCGGCGGAACTCCGACCCAGTGGGCCGCGCGCGATGACGGTGCGGCGGTCGACGCCGCCATCGAACGTCTCTCGACCGGCTCGGATGCCGGAGCGTCGTCCCCAGCTGCCACCGGAGCTCTCCGTCTCGCACTCGGCTACGTGAACGACACGGTTCGTGGCGGCCTCGATCACCTTCGGGAACCGGTCTTCTATGAGGTGGGCGAGCACCTGATGCTCGACGAACGGTCGCGACGGAACCTCGCCGTGCTGGAGGGGGCCGACGGGACCCGCCACGGTTCTCTTTGGTGGGCCGTCGACCGAACCCGCACCGCAATGGGCGCGCGCCGGCTGCGCGAGTGGTTGCTGTATCCGCTGCTCGACCTCGACAGGATCGGCGACCGGCTCGATGGGGTCGAGCATCTGGTGGACTCCCCGGGGCTTCGGGAGGATATCGCGACCGGCCTGCGAGCGATCGGCGATCTCGAGCGCCTCGTGGCCCGGTTCGGGGTACGCCGAGCGGGGCCGCGCGAAGTGGCGCGCCTTGGTCGCGCGCTCGCGCTGGTCGACGACGTCGGAGGAATCCTCGGAGATGAGGGGAACCCGCCGCTCCTCGGCCGGATTCGGGAACGAGCGACCCCGCCGGTCGGTTTGGCCGCTGCGATCACCACGCACATCGAGGAGGCCCCGCCGATGCACGCGTCCGAGGGCGGTGTGATTCGCGCCGGAGCGGACGAAGAGGTCGATCGGCTCCGGAGCCTCCTGTCCGACGCGCAGACGCTCATCGCCGAGTTGGAGGCGCGGGAGCGGGAAGCGACGGGAATCTCATCGCTCAAGATCAAGTACCACCGGGTGCTCGGATACTTCTTCGACGTCACGAAACCGAACTTGAAGCTCGTGCCGGAGCACTTCATTCGCCGGCAATCGATGGCGTCGGGCGAGCGGTACAGCAGCCCGGAACTCAAGGAACTCGAAGACCAGCTCGCCACCGCGGAGAGCCGGTCCATCGAGCGCGAGGTCGCGCTCTTCGAGGAAGTCCTGGCCCAGGTACAAGGACGCCAGGCGGGCCTCACGGAACTGGCTGACGCGCTCGCCGACCTCGATGGACTCTGCGGCCTCGCCGCGACCGCGCACGATCAAGGCTATGTTCGCCCGAAGCTGCACAAGGGCGATGCGATCCGGGTGCGCGACGGGCGTCACCCGGTCGTCGAACAGACCTCAGCGAAGGGCTCGTTCGTCGCCAACGACGTGAACCTCGACGGTAGTGAGGAGCAGCTGGTGCTGCTCACCGGACCGAACATGGCGGGCAAGAGCACGTATCTGCGCCAGGTGGCGTTGATCGTACTGCTTGCCCATGCGGGAAGCTTCGTGCCCGCCGCGAAGGCCGAAGTCCCTCTGACCGACCGGATCTGGACCCGCGTCGGCGCCGCGGATGATCTCGTCGCGGGCGACTCGACGTTCATGGTGGAGATGAAGGAGACGTCGGCGATCCTCGCGAACCTCACGCCGCGCACGCTCGTCGTGCTCGACGAGATCGGGCGCGGCACCAGCACGTACGACGGGATCGCGATCGCCTGGGCCGTGGCCGAGTACCTCCATGAGGTGGAGCCCGCGCCGGGAGCGCGCGTGAAGACGCTCTTCGCAACGCACTTCCACGAGCTGACGGCGCTCTCTAAATCGATGCCGCGTGTTCGGAACCACTCGGTTTCGGTACGCGAGTGGAAGGACGACGTGCTCTTCTTGCGCAAGGTGGTGGAAGGCCCGGCGAGCCGGAGCTACGGGATCGCGGTCGCGAGGCTTGCCGGAGTGCCGGATGAGGTCGTCGGCCGGGCGCGGGATCTCCTCGCCCAGCTCGAGGACGGCAAGGGGCCAGAGCCCCAGGGTGCGTTCGGAGAGGCCGAAAAACCTACCGCGCAGCTAGACCTCTTCAATGATCCGATGGCGGCGCTCAAGCGAGAGCTCGCCTCGCTCGAGGTCGACTCGATGACGCCGCTCGAAGCCCTCACGCGTCTCGGTGAGCTTCGCGATCGGGCCCGCCGCTCATGAGGGCGGGGGCCGGGGAAGTGGTCGCGGTGGCGCGCCCCGTGTTGGCGTCGATCCTGACGCTCGCGTTGATCTTCGCGCCGGCAAGCGGGAGAGCGCAGTCGACGCATCGGGCGATCATCGAGCGTGTGGAATGGGAGGTTTCCGACACGGGTGCGCGTGTGATCGTGGTCGTGAAGGGAAAGGTCGATTACAGCACGCACACCGCCGGCGCCGCGCCGGAGTCGGGCCTGCCGGCACGAGCGTACGTCGATCTGAAGCCGGCGCAGCTCGGCAGTGCGATCACGCGCGAGCCGATTCCGGTGAACGACCGACTCGTCCGTCGAATTCGAATCGGCCAGTTTAACGAGGATACGACTCGGATCGTCGTCGACCTGGCCGAGCCTGCGCTCTTCCATGTGACGACCGCGGACCGCCCGGCCCGCTTGATTCTGAAGCTCGTGCCGCCTCGCGGGGGTGCGGGTGCGAAGCCGGCACCTCAGCCGCCACCGCGCGCCGCGGCGCCCACGCGCGCGCCGCGAGCGACGCCCCGTAACCGTACCCCGGAACCGTCGCCGAGCCCCTCTCCCCGCCCGACGCCGCCGCCGACGCCGGTACCGGCCGCACGTCCCACGCCGTCGCCGCGGCCGTCTCCGTCGCCCTCACCGACGGTGTCGGCGCCGAAGTACACGATCGTCATCGACCCGGGGCACGGCGGGAAGGACCCCGGAGCACGTGGTATCACCGGAGACCAGGAGAAGGGAGTTACGCTCGCGATCGCGAAGCTCGTCGCACAACGCCTCGAATCGGACCCGCACACCAACGTCGTCCTGACCCGGTCGACGGACGACACGGTGAGCCTGGGGCAGCGCACGGCAATCGCGAACGCACAGGGCGCGGACCTGTTCGTTTCGATTCATGCGAATGCGAGCGAGAGTGCATCGGCCGTCGGCATCGAGACGTACACCCTGAACAACTCGGACGATCAGGCCACGATCCGTCTGGCCGCTCTCGAGAACGGCTTGGCGGCGACCGGTGCGGCCCGGGACGAAAGCGACCTCGCCTACATCCTGAGCGACCTCCTACAAACGGGGAAAGAGGATGAGTCGATCGCCCTTGCCGAGGCTGTGCAGGGCGGGCTGGTCAGCTACCTTGGTGGCAGGTGGAGAAGCGTTGCGGATCTCGGGGTGAAAAGGGGCCCCTTTTACGTGCTTGTCGGAGCCTACATGCCGTGTGTTCTCGTCGAGGTGGGATTTCTGACGCACCCGACCGAGGGCCAGCGGGTGGCGTCCAAGAAGTACCAGCGAGATCTGGCCGAGGGGATTACACGTGGCATCCGGCAGTTCCTGAGTTCGGCGGATGCCAGCGCCAATCTCTGAGGAGCGGGGCGTGACGGCATCTTCGAAGCGGGAGCACGATTCGGCGCCGCCGTTCCCGGGCGAAGCCGCGCGTCTTCCTCCGGTGGAAGAGGGCGCTGAACTCGGCGTGATCGCTCGTGAGTTCGTCTTCGAAACACGCACCCAGGTGCAGGCTTGGCACGACGCCGGCGCGAGCGGCGTGCAGGTCGTGCGAGAGTTCACGAACGCGATCGACCAGCTCATCGCGTGGCTGCACGATTCGGCCGCAATGAACTACCGAGCGCGCTACGTGCAACTCGACCAGAGCTGCGCCGTCCTGGCCCAGGGGGGCTATGGGCGCGGGGAACTCAACCCGCGCTCCGACATCGATTTGCTGTTCTTGTACCCCCACAAGATGACGCCGTACGTGGAGACGATCACCGAGACGATCCTCTACGCGCTGTGGGATACGCGGCTCGCCGTCGGGCACGCGGTCCGGACCGTCAAGGACTGCGTGCGCATCGCCGGTAACGACATCGTTGCCAAGACCGCGTTGATCGACGCGCGCTACCTGTGTGGAGATGAGCCGCTCAGCGGGGACTTCTTCCGTGCTCTCGAGCGCGAGATCAAGCCGCGCGCCACGGGGAAGTTCTTTCGAGAGAAGCTCCGCGAAAGCGAGACGCGTCGGCATACGTACGGCGATTCCGTCTATCTCCTCGAGCCGCAGGTGAAGGAAGGCCAGGGCGGCCTCCGAGATCTGCACACCGCGATGTGGATTGCGAAGATCAAGTTCAAGATCGCCGACCTGTGCGAGCTCGCGGTGAAGGGCATCATGAACAGCCAGGAGCTTTCCGACATTGAAGGCGCACAGGAGTTTCTGTTTCGCGTCCGGAACGCCCTGCATTTCCTGACGGGGACACATCAGGACCAGCTGACGTTCGACCTGCAGGAACCCGTCGCGGAGAATCTGGGGTATACGGCTTCTGACGGAGACGAGCTGAAGCCCGTCGAGCACTTCCTTCGCGACTACTACCTGCAGGCCACGGCAGTAACGCGATTCGCGAACGCGATCATCGACCGCACGGTGAACCCGCCGGGGCCGTATCGGCTCATCGGGCGGATGATGGCTCGTACGATTCGGCCGGGCGTGCGGATCGTTGCAGGGGAGTTGGACGTGATCGAGTCCGACTTGTTCGAGCGAGATCCGATCGAGCTCGTGCGCGTGTTGGCGGACGCGCAGCGCCACGGAGTGAAGATCGCGCCGAACCTCGCGGACCTAATGCGGCGGGAGGCGAGTCTCCTCGGCGAAGAGCAGCGCGCGGACCCGGAGCTGGCCAAAGCGTTCTTCGGGGTCCTTCGTAGCCCATACCGCGTCTACGAGACTCTGCACGAGATGCACAAGCTCGGCGTGCTCGCGCAGGTCATGCCCGAGTGGGCGCACCTGCTGTGTCTCGTGCTGCACGACTACTACCACATCTATACCGTCGATGAGCATTCGCTCATGGGAATCCGCGAGCTCGAGCGGCTCCGGTCGGGAGAACGCGCGGAGGCCTTGCCTCTCCTCACCGACGTCATGCGGCTCGTGGACAAGGTCGAGCTCCTGTTCCTCGGCATGATGTTGCACGACATCGGCAAGGGAATGGGCGGGCAGCATTCCGAGAAGGGAGCGGTCCTCGCCCGCGACATCGCGACTCGATTCGGACTGAACGAGGATGATGCGAACGAGCTCGAGTTCATGGTGCGCAACCACCTGGTGCTCTCGCATCTCGCCCAGCGTCGCGACATTCACGACGAGAAGCTGGTCACGGAGGTCGCGCGGATGGTCGGCAGTCCGGAATCGCTCAAGCGGCTCTACCTCATGACGTACGCCGACATGCGGGCGACCGGGCCGAAGGTCTGGAACAACTGGAAGGACATGCTCCTCGGCGAGACTTACATGCGGGTCAACGAGGTCTTCGAGCGAGGCTTCGAGCCCGAGGGCCGCGGCGAGCGGGTGGCGCGAATCCAGGCGCGAGTGCGAGGCCGGGTGCACGCCGACGACGGAGACGATGCGGCAACGCGATTCGATGACTTCGTGGCGTCGATGCCCGATACGTACTTCCTTCGCACGCCCGAGCATCTGATCTCGAAGGATGCCGAGCTGGTGGAGCGGTGTCGTGCCGACGGCGGGCTGGCGCTACGTGTGACCCACTACGACGAACGGGAGTTCACCGGCTTCACGGTTGCGGTTGCGAACTGCCCGGGCCTGTTCGCGAATCTCACGGGGGTATTGGTCGCGAGCGGGATGAACATCGTCGGCGCCCGGATCTCCACGTCGACGGACGGAATCGCAGTCGACTCCTTCCGAATCTCGCACCTCGATCGTCGAGAGATCGTGGTTGACGACGAGCGGTGGGAGCGCGTCGAGCGCCTCCTGAAGGAGGTTCTCGCCGGTGAGACGTCGCTCGATGAGTTGGTCGCGCGCGCGAAAAAGCCGGGCCTGCTCGATACTCGAAAGCAGCGGCCGGCCGCCCACGGGGTAGGCGTCGACAACGCGGCTTCGGACGGCTTCACTATCATTGAGGTGTTCGGTCGCGACCGCGTGGGCTTGTTGTATGATATCGCCGACGCACTGAACCGTCTCGGCATCGAGATTCACCTCGCTAAGATCTCGACCGCCGTCGACCAGGTTCTCGACGTATTCTACGTGACCGAGCCCGCCGGCGAAAAATGCGCACGCGACAACGAGATTCGCGCCGTGCTCGAGCCGATCGTGCGAGCGGGTTTGGACGAGCCGTCCGAGTCGATCCCGAGCGTCAGGTGAGCGCCGCGTGGACCTCGACCAGCTGATCGACCGCCACCTTACGCGTCTCCGAGCGGAGGTCGGCGTGTCGCCGCATACGCACAAGGCCTACGCGGATGATCTCGCAAGATTCGCGAAGTTCGCACAGGACGAATTCTCGATCAGTACCGCAGAGGCGGTCGGCCGGGAGCTGGTTCTCTGCTTTCAGGCGGCCGAGGCGGATCGTGGGATCGGCGCCCGCACCCAGGCCCGGCGGTTGTCGGCCCTGCGCGGCCTTTTTCGGTTTGCCACCAGCGAGGGTGTGGTCGACGAGAGCCCTCTGGCGGATTTGAAGCAGCCGCGGCAGCGACGGCGCCTGCCGTCGACGTTGAGCGAGAAGGACGTCGAGCGCCTTCTCGACGCGACCGACCGGACCAAGACCCCGCTGCGGGATCGCGCCCTTCTGGAGATCCTGTACGGGAGCGGGTTGAGGGTGACGGAGGCTCTCGGGCTCACGATGGACCGCGTTCACATGAGCGATTCCGCGTTGCGGGTGGTCGGAAAGGGCGACCGGGAGCGGGTGGTGCCGCTCGGGCGACCTTCGAAGCGCGCTCTCGAGCGGTACGTGGAATCCGAGCGCCCTCGGTTGCAGCGGGCCGGGCCACGGCAGGAGGTGTTCCTCTCGCCACGCGGGAACAAGCTCTCGCGGCAGGCGATCTTCGCTCTGGTGCGAAGGCTCGCGGAGGCGGCGGGTCTGGAGAGCGCACCATCGCCCCATGGTCTGAGGCACGCCTTCGCCACGCATCTGGTGGAGCGCGGTGCGGACCTCCGGGCCGTGCAGTCTCTGCTCGGGCATGCGAGCATCTCGACGACCGAGGTCTACACGCACGTGAGTCGGGCGCATCTGCGAGATGTGCACGGGAAACATCATCCCCGTGAGCGTGGTTGGAGTGGGCCGGCGGGGAGGAAGAGGACGTGAGCACGAACAAAGCGGACGGGATCGTCGTGAGTGGGATGCGGCCGACGGGGAAGCTTCACCTCGGTCATCTGTTGGGGACCCTGCGGAACTGGGAGTCGCTCCAGGATCGCTTCGAGTGCTACTTCTTCGTGGCCGATTGGCACGTACTCACGACCGACTACGAGAAGCCGGAGCACATTTCGGACTTCTCCATCGAGATGGTGACCGATTGGCTCGCAGCAGGCATCGATCCCGAGCGCTGCGTGATCTTCCGGCAGTCGGCGATCCACGAACACGCCGAACTCGCGCTCCTCTTCGGGATGTTCACGCCCGTGAGTTGGCTCGAGCGAAATCCGACCTACAAAGAGCAGCGATCCCAGATGGAAGGTCGGGATCTCTCGACATTCGGTTTTCTCGGTTACCCCGTGCTGCAGGCGGCGGACATCCTGCTGTACAAGGGCTCCCGGGTTCCGGTTGGTGAGGACCAGGTCCCGCACGTCGAGCTCACGCGGGACATCGCGCGGCGATTCAACAACTACTACGGCGCGATCCTGCCCGAGCCGGAGGCGCTTCTCTCGCCGTCGCCGCGGGTGCCGGGGACCGACGGTCGGAAGATGAGCAAGAGCTACGGGAACGCGATCTCACTCGATGAGGATCCGGCCTCGATCGAGAAGCGTCTCGGTCGAATGACGACGGACCCCAGGCGGGCTCGACTAACGGATCCCGGCGACCCGAAAGACTGTCCCGCCTTCCAGCTCCACCAGATCTACTGCACGCCCGAGGAGATCAAGACTGTCACCGAGGGCTGCAAGACCGCAGGCATCGGTTGTCTCGACTGCAAGAAGGTCATGATCAAGCACGTCCTGGCGGAGTTGGAGCCCTTCCGCGAGAGGCGGGCCGAGTTCGCGGCGAAGCCGGAGCGCGTGCGTGAGATCGTCGCGGCGGGGACCGAGAAGGCGAAGCGCGTGGCCCAGGAGACCATGCGCGAGGTTCGCGCCGCCGTTGGGATCTGAGCCACGGGTCTTCGGCCTCGCCGAGGCCGAGAGGGCCGCCCCGCGGCGCGGGACGCTCGCACCCCGGGGAGATCCTATGCTACGTTGACGCCGGTTCCGCATGGCCGAAAATCTTACCGTCAAGCTCGAAGAGTTCGAGGGGCCGCTCGACCTCCTGCTTCATTTGATCAAGAAGCACGAGATCGATCTGTACAACATCCGCGTCGCCTCGATCACCGACCAATACCTCGCGTCGCTCGCCGCCGCGCGTGACCTGAACCTCGACGTAGCCGGTGAATTCCTGGTGATGGCCGCGACGCTGATTTACCTGAAGTCGCGGGCCCTCCTGCCGCCCGAAGAGCAGGACGAGCTGGAAGACGAAGAGCCTCTCGACCCCGAGCAGCAGCTCATCGAGCAGCTCCTGGAGCACGAGCGCTTCCAGAAGGCCGGTGCGGCCCTGGCGGCCGGGCCGGTTCTCGGTCGAGACGTTTTCCGTCGGACCGTCATGGAGGCGGCCCCCGGGGAGTTCGTCGCGGCCCCGGCGCCCCTCACCATGGGCGACCTCCTGTCGGCCCTCGAGCGGGTTCTCGAGCGGCGGGCGCGGGCGATCGTCCATGAGGTCATCGGCGAACGGCTCAGTATTCGAGACGGGATCGAGCTGACGCTGGAGCGGCTACAGACGATGCGGCGGTGCACGTTCGACGAGCTTTTCCCGGAGCAGGCGTCGCGCATGCGAATCATCGTGACGTTCCTGGGCATTCTGGAGCTGATCAAGCACGGTGCGGTCATGGCCGTGCAGGGCGAGAACTACGGAGAAATCAACATCGAGCTCGTGCGGGATGTCGACGCGAATCGGATGCTGGAATTCGAGTTGGATGATGAGGAGGAGCTGGCCCAATGAGTAGGCGGAAGTCGCGCCTGAAGAAGAAGGCCGTCGAGACGCAAGCCCCTGAGGCGACGTCCGAAGAGACCGACGGCGGCACTGAAGCTTCAGCGGAGGAGCAGGTCGAGGCTTCGAGTGAGGCGTCGGAGCAGACATCTGCCTTGAGTGGCGACGCGGCGGCAGAAGCGGCCGGCGACGAATCGAGCGTGGGCGACGACGGCGCGGAGGCCGCGTTGGAAGACGGGACTGGAGACGAGGCCGAAATCGAGCTTCCACCTCTCGTGGCGGTGCTCGAGGCAGCGCTATTTGCCTCCGCCGAGCCCGTGCCCCTCACGCGTCTCACGCGCGTGCTCGGCGCGTGGAACCGTGACCAGGTCGTTGCCGGATTGAAGGAACTCGGGGAGCGTCAGGAGCGCGAAGGAAGCGGTATGCGGGTCGTCGAGACTGCCGGCGGGTTCCAGCTTCGCTCGCTCTCGGAGTATGCGCCCTGGGTCCGGAAGTTCTTCACGGAGAAGCCGCCGCGCCTGTCCCGTGCCGTCCTCGAGACCCTGGCGGTCGTCGCCTACCGACAGCCGGCCACGCGCGGCGAGGTGGAAGCGGTCCGCGGCGTGAATTGTGACGCTGTCCTGGGCGCGCTGACGGCTCGGGGCCTCGTGCAGGTCATCGGACGCCGCCAATCGCCGGGGCGCCCGGTGGAGTATGGAACCACGCAGGAGTTCCTCGAGCTGTTCAGCTTGAAGGAACTGGCGGAGCTTCCACCCTTGCCGGACGCTTCCTCACTGGCGAACCTGATTGACGACGCACGACTCGAAGAAGAGGTCGAAGCCGCGGGCAGCGAGGGAGACCTCGACGCCTCCGAACCGGCGGTCGAACCGGCCGACGAGAACCTGGACGGGACCACCGATGGACAGGAAGCCGCAGCCGCGGAAGAAAACGAAGCCGACGGCGCCCACGACGGAGCGACTGCAGAAGATTCTGAGCCAAGCGGGGATCGCCTCCCGGAGATCAGCGGAGGAGCTGATTCGGGAGGGGAGGGTTCGGGTCAACGGGAAGGTGATTCAAGAGCTGGGAGCGAAGGCTGACCCGGTTCAGGATCGGATCACCGTCGATGGTCGCGCGACGGTACCCGAGCGCCTTCGCTACGTCGCGTACCACAAGCCGGTAGGCGTCGTGAGTTCGATGGCCGACCCGCAGGGGCGGCCGTGCATCGGGGACGTGGCGAAGCGTCTGAAGTCGCATCTCTTTCCGGTCGGCCGGCTCGACTACGACTCGAGTGGCCTGGTCCTGCTGACCAACGATGGCGAGGTTGCGCAACGCGTGACGCATCCGAAGTATCAGCTCCCGAAGATCTACCGCGTGAAGGTCCGAGGGCATCCCGACGAGAAGGCGCTGCTGCGGCTGCGGAATGGGCTTCGCCTTGCTGACGGACTCACGGCGCCGGCGGGCGTGGCCGTCGAAGGGAAGCTCGAGAACAAGGCGCGACTTCGTGTCACGTTACGCGAGGGGCGGCAGCGGCAGATCCGGCGCATGATGGACGCGGTCGGTCACTCCGTCGACAAGCTATCGCGCGTTTCCATCGGTCCCGTGAAGCTCGGTACGCTGACTCCGGGGGCCACTCGAGAGCTCACCGATCGCGAGGTGATCGCACTGCGCGCAGCCGTCCGTGTCGAAGGCGGCGCGCCGAGCGCGCCCGAGCGCGTCGTTCCCGAGCGCCCGGTCAAGAAGAGAACTTCAGTACCTCGGGGTACCGCTTCCGCCACGTCGCGTACTCAGCGTCGCCCGCGTCGCTGAAGTCGGCGTGTTGCTCCAGCGGCCGGACGCGGACCATGGCCGCGGCGGCCTCGGCGACGCTTGTATGCGTTCGGGCACCGACGGCGGCCAACAGCGCCGCACCCAGCGCGGTCGCGTGCGGCTCTTCGGAAACCAGTAAGGGTCTCGGGGTTGTTCGCGCGAACTCGCGGAGAAGACTCGGAAGACGGGTCATGCCGCCCGAAAGCGTGAGAGAATCGACCGGCTGGCCCGTGAGGTCCTCGATCTGCTCGAGGTTCGCCCGCGCGGCGCAAGCGACGTTGGCGAGGAACCCGCGCAGGAAGCTGCCCGTCGTCGGGCGGGTCGCGAAGGGCGGGTTTTCGAACAGGAATCCCGCGGTTCGGTTCGGGTCGAAGTTGACGAGGTCGAAGATCTGCGGGCCGGCGAAGCTCATCACGCGGACCGCGTTGTCCGGTGTGTCCGCGATCAGTTTCTCGGCTCTCTCGTACGCGTCGTCTCCTTCGAGTCCGACGATGCCCAGGAGCCATTCGAACGCGATGCCGGTGTCGCCGGCGTTGCTCTCGAGGGTCCAGAGGTCGGAAACGACGTGGCATCCGGTCCAGAGCTTCGCGCTCTCGTCAAAGCGCCTTTCTCGGTCGACGAGCATCACGGGTGTCGTGGTGCCGAGGACGGCTCCAGCCTGGCCGGGTTGGACGACGCCCGCGCCGAGAAGGGCGCACTGCGTATCCGCCCCGCCCGCGAATACCGGAGTTCCGGGACGGAAGCCCGTTTGCTCCGCGGCTTCGTGCGTTACGCGGCCGAGCTGGGTGCCGGGGTCGACGACGGGAGGCAGGAGTCGCTCGTCGATGCCGAACGCCTCGATGATCTCCTGGCTCCATCCCCGCGTCGAGATGTCGAGCAGCATGGATTCGCCGGCGTTCGACGGCTCGCACGCGAGGACCCCGCTCAGTCGGTAGGTGATCCAATCGTTCAGGCTGAGGACGTAGGCGACGCGGGGCGCGTCCTCGAGCTTCCGAAAGCGCAACAGGCGCGCGAGAGAGAACACGAACGGTGGCCAGTGACCGGTGATGCGGACGGCGCTCGATGCGTCGAGCTTTTCCATCACTTCGAAACCGCCGCTCAGTCCCCGTCCGTCCATGTTGGGTGCCGCGTATATCTCGTGTCCGCGCGCGTCGAGGAAGACCGTACCGAGCCGAAGCGCGGTTGCCGCGATTCCGGCGATACCATCGGCGGGAATGCCGGCTTCGGCGATGGCCTTCCGGGTGCAGCGGCCGAACGCCGCCCAGAACGCGTGCGGATCGAAGCTGGACCCCTGGACGAGGTCGTCGTGTTCGTACGAGACGTGCTGGTAGCTCCAGGGCTCCCGGACGACCGCGAGTCGTTGGCCTGCGGCGTCGAAGATTGCGCACTTGCCGCCGCCCGTACCGTAGTCGAGCGCAGCGAAGAAGGGCCCTTGGCTTGGCATGGTCTCCGACTTTCCTAGAAGGGGGGCCGTCTCGCAAGAGCGGCCTGGCCGGGCGCTCAGTGAGAGTGCTGGCGAGCGTCGTGGAGCATGCTTCGGAAGAACACCAGGCTCACGATGAAGGGGAGCGCGTAGTAGGAGAGTCGGAAGAGGATGAGCGCGATCACGGTCGGCGCGAGGGGCGTGCCGAGGGTCGCGAAGAGGGCTGTGGTGAGGCTCTCCATGATGCCGAGGCCACCGGGGGCCAGAGAGACCATCGACGAGAGGATCGCGACCGAGAAGCCTACGGTGATGAGTGCGGGCGCGACCAGCAGGTCGACGGTCCAGAAGCATCCCCAGAGGACGGCGAGCGTCGCGACCCAGTCCAGAAAAATGTAGATCGTCGGCACCAGCATGCTCCGCCAGTTCGCGACCATGAAGTGGAACCCTTCGTCTACGTTCGCGAGCACTCGCCAGAGGTGCATGCGATGGGGCACGCGATGGTCGGGCAGGAAGCGCACTGCGAGGCGGTGGATCGTGCCTCCGCACCACAGCAGGACCCGCCTTCGCGACTTTGGTTGTAGGAGGAGCACGACGCACAGGCCCATGATCAGGATGAACACCCCGAGGAGGCCGCCGGCTGCAGCCAGGGCCGCGATTCCGAGGGATTCATGCCGGACGAGGAAGTAGAATCCCATCACCAGGAAGACCAGCAGTGCGAGGTTCGTGAGCAGGCCTTGGACGAAGGAGATCGTCACCGCTCGGCCCATTGGGATGCCGTGTCGGCGAAAGAGGTACATGCGTACCGCGAATCCGGAGAGTCCGCCCGTCGCCACGAGGTAGTTCACGGTATTCGATACGAAGGTGATGCGGAGCATCGGCACGAAGCCGACTGGTGAGCCGGCGGCCGCCGCGATTCCGTCGTAGGACAACGCCATCAGGACGTAGCTGAACAGCGTGGCGCCGATCGGAAGGGCGAACCGGGCCCAGGAGATTCCCGCGGCGGCGTCGGCGAGTTTCACTCCGTCGCTGTAGAAGAACAGAAGGCCGAAGCCGGCTACCGCACAGAGGACGGCGATGGTGATGACACCGCCGGCGCCGGACTTTCTGGGGGCCGTCTGCTCCGACTCACTGGGGTCACTCCTCTCAGCGTGCACGGCGTCCCGATCCGAGGAACGAAGTTCCCCGTCCTTTGAAGAGCCAGCCGACCAGTCCGCCGATGGGGCCGCCGACGAGTGCGCCGACGATGCTGGCACCAAGGAGTTCGCGAAACGTCGGCTGCGGGGATGCGACGGATTGGAAAGCGAGTGTACTGGTCAGAGCGGCTGCCGTCAGGATCGCCATCGACGCGGCCGTTTCGCCCGAGCCCGTCGCGCGATCGAAGGCGACGCCAGCGAGGATGAGCGCCGCGGCGAGTGGGATCGAGACCCAAAGCGCGAGCTGCGTGTGAGGGTAGAGGCTGAGGGTGAGCCGGCGCTCGGCGCGGCCGCGGATCGCCATCTCGGTGACGGCGAGATCCTCGCCCGATGGGTTGTCGAGCACGACTCGAGTTGCCGTTCTCCCGCGGATGAGATCGATGCCCTCGCGTCGTCCACGTGCCTGACGATCCCAGGTCTCGATAAACTCGCCCGTATGCGTCTGCTCGCGGCCGTCCGCGTCGGCGAACAAGAGCCGGTAGCGGGCGGCCCGCGTGGATCCTGGGACGCCCGGCTCGAGATGGCCCTCGATCACGAGATCGAGCTCGGGCCCCCGGCCGGCGGTCGGTAGAGTCGCCGGAAGATTCTGCGGAGTGACGTCGACCATGGCGATCCTCGGGGCGGGGTAGATACGGCGATAGACGGGCCCATAGACGGCACTGATCCAGAAGATGGCGAGCAGTACCGCGGCACCCCGGCCGCGAGGGGACAGTCGGTAGGCGTACCGCATCGGAAAGAAGAGGACGATCAGCGCCAGCAGGAGTGCATCGGCGGCGAGTGCCGGCGGCGTCTCGATGACGTCGAGATTTCCGAGCACGTAGAGCAGCAGGAAACCCGCTCCCCCGGTGGCGGGCGGGAGCCAGGTGCGCAGGAGCTCGGCGTCGACCGACGGCTTGCGTCGCGAACGAGAGCTTCCCGAGGCCGGCAGCCTTCGACGAGCGGATCGGTCGGCCTGCCGTGGCATGCACCAACGGTAGCACGGGGTAGCAGGTCAGTGAAAAGGCTCACCAGCCGCGCAGGTCGATCGGCCAGCTCTCGAGGACCTGCTCGCCGTCTACGACATGGAGCTGCTCGTGGTAGGCGACGGTCGGATCGACGTGAGCGGGTCGCACGCGGATCCGATCCCCGACTCGCGGCGACGGGGTCCGCGCGAACGTGATGTGCTCATCCGAGCAGAACCAGATCTGGGCGTCGTCGATAGCCGGGTTGCCATGGTCCATTCCGAGGGCCTTGAGGCCGCAGTCCGCCACCACATAGTCGGCCGAGGTCGAGATCACAGTGGACAGGATCGTGAGCGCCGGCCGAAAGGGAAGCTCGAGCCGGCCGTAGGCCGTGTCCATCAGGGCGTACGAGCCCGCTTGGATCTCGGTCGCGAGCCCGTTCAGCGCGTAGGTTCCCGTCCCTCCGGCGGAGATGGTGTCGCCGCCCACGGCGCGGTGCGCGGCCGCGAGCCGTTCCATCGATTGGTTCGTCTCGCTGGTGCGTCGCACGATGTCTTCGAGGCCGACCGCGTGCCCCTCGTATCCCATCACCCCGCGCACCGTCAGCCCCTGGCGCCGGGCTTCGTCGGCCAGAGCCCCCGCACGATCGGGAGAGCAGCCGCAGCGTGGGAGGCCGACGTTCACGTCGATCAGGACTTCGGTCACCCCACCGCGCGTGGCGGCGAGAATCGTCTCGCTGGAATCGACGGCGACGGTGACGCGGCCGGGCAGGGAGCGGAGCCGGCTCGCGTCGAGCACCTCGTTCGCGAGCAGAAGGTCGTCTCCGAGTCCGGCGTGCGCGAGGCCCTCCATCTCGCGGAGAGTCGCGCAAGTAAACGCAGGGTGGCCGGCGCGTGCCTGCAGCTTCGCGAGCTCCGTGCACTTGTGCGCCTTCACGTGCGGGCGCAGTCGGCGGCCGGGTAGGGTGCGCGACATCGCCTGGATGTTGTGGTCGAGGGCGGCGCTCTCGACGAGGAGCGCGGGAGTGGTGAGGTCGTGGAGGTTCACCCCTCGGCTATGCGCGATGCGGCCCAGGGTGACAAGCGCGGGTTCAGGCGATCAGACCGAGGCGGGTCGATCCCCCGTAATCGAACCCGGGGAAGACGGCGTCGATGTCTCCGTTCCCGAGGTGCCGTTCGATGACCTCGCCGAAAAAGGTTCGGAAGTCTGTGGTCACGTCGAGGTCGCGGCCCTGGTAGAGATCCCCGCTGCCCAAGCCCGGCCAGTCGCCGTACACTTTGCCACCGCGGACGGTGCCGCCGAGGGCGAGCATCGCCGTGCCGTGGCCGTGGTCGGTCCCGCCGGAGCCATTCTCCGCCGCGGTGCGACCGAACTCGCTCATCGTCATGAGGCAGACGTCGTCCATTCGGTTGCCCATGTCGGTGCGAAACGCCGCCATCGCATCGCCGAGTGTACGCAACAGGTTTGCGAGTTGGCCGTTGTTGCTTCCCTCGTTTACGTGCGTGTCCCAGCCGCCGACTTCGAGGAAGGCGACCTCCACGCCGAGGTTGCTCTTCAGGACTTGAGCGACTTCTCGGAGTTGCCGGCCCAGAGCGCCGTTGGGGTAGGCCGCGCCGTTGGCAGGCGTGTACCCGCCGAGGCTCGTGAAGATCGCGTAATTGTCGAGAGTCTCTTCCACGGTCTGGCCGATGAGGTCCGTGCGGCCCCGGTACATGTCATCGATCGCGGCACGGGCGAGATCTCCTTGTCTGCCGGTCCCCAGGTCGAGGTTCAGGAGGCTGGCCGCGGCGTACACGCTCTCCGGCCCGGCGAGGGCACGCGGCACGTTCCCTGTGACGGCGACGGCGCGAAGCGTCGTCGGTTGCGAAGGGGGAATCGTTTGGAGGTGGCGATTGATCCACCCGTCTTCGGTCGTCTTGTCGCCCGGCGTCCCGGTCTCCATGTAGTCCTGCGCGTCGAAGTGGGATCGCGTCTCGTCGGGCGAGCCGCACGCATGGACTACGGCGAGCTCGCCGTCATCGAACATCGGCTCGAGTGCGGACATCGAGGGGTGCAGTCCGAAGAAGCCATCGAGGTCGAGCACACCGCCATTCGAACCGGGGCGGGGAAGCGCGATCGAGTTCCGCAGGGAGTAGTAGCGGGACTCTCCGTGGGGCACGACCATGTTCAGGCCGTCGACCGCGCCGCGTTGGAAGATGCAGACCATTGCTCGTCCGGGAGTCGTCTGCGCGCAAGCGGACCGAAGTAGGAACCGGGGCCCGGCTCCGAGCGTTGCGGCCGCCGCGAGGCCGCCGGTTACGAACTGACGGCGATTCATCGTTCTTTTGCGCAACATGATCAGCCTCCTTCCTACTGCAGTTGGAACTCGGGGCTTCCGAGGACCATCGCGACGAGGAGACTGGGGTCGGCTCCTGCCGCTGCGGCGTCTTCGAGCGCTTTGCGCGTTCCGTCACTCGGAAGCTGACCGAGGAGGTATTGCGCGAGGCCGTCGGTTCCCCAGATTTGGAGAATCGGCTCCCACAGGGCGGCGTCGACGCGGGCGCCCTCGAGGCGATTCGCCGCTGCGAGGAACCCGAACTCGAAACGGGTCACCATGCCGCCTGGGCTGAGAATTTCGGCCCCGACTTCGGGCCAGCCCGTTGGCGGAGAGGCGCGGAGCATGGGCTGTCCGAGATCGCCCACCATCCGCGTCGCAGCCACGCCGAGCGTTACGTCGGCGCCGGTGGCGCGAAGCGCGCTCGCGACGAGTTCGAGCGGCGTCTTCGCCTTGTTGGCCCGATAGGCCGGGTCATAGAACTCATCAGACAGGATGACGCTCGCGACCGTCCACCCGATGTGTCCCCCGGTCGCGAGGAAGACTGCGGCCGTTCGATCGACTAGCTCCTGGGGCGGGTTTTCAGCGACGAGGCGCTGCAGAATCTTTCGTGACAGGAACTCCGCCGTCGACGGGTGGGTCGCCAGCATGTGAAGGACCTGCAGGCCCTCACTCTGGTTGCCGGAAGGGATCGTCGTTCCGAGCACCCTCTTCGGGCCGGGGTCATGGATCCGCGGAAGGAAAGTGAACCCTACGGTTCCGGTTCGCGCTGCTGTGAAGGTCCACCCGGTGAAGGCGCGTGCGATCTCAATGATGTCTTCCTGCGTGTAGCCGCCATCCACGCCGAGCGTGTGCAACTCCATCAATTCGCGCGCGTAGTTCTCGTTGATGCCGCTGTTGCGACCGCGCGTGCCGGGCGCCGCGCTGAGGTAGTTGTCGAGATAGTAGAGCATTGCTGCGCTCTCGGCGGTGGCGCGCAACATGTCTTCGAAGTAGCCGAGTGCGTTGGGCCGGATGGCGTCGCGCACGTACGAGACGACGGCGAGGCGGATGGGGCCGTCTTGTGCGGCGACGTTGAAGTGGTTGAACCAGAAGTCGGTCATCACTTCTTGCAGTTGGGCTTTGCCGTGAACGGCGCGCGTCAGGTTGGCGGACGCGACCTCGACCGGCACGCGTCCCGGCGGCCCGATTCCCATCGGCTCATCGTTGCCGTTCTGATTCGGGTAGTTGGCGAGCAGTTCGGAATTGGTCATCGGGAGGGCGGGGTAGATCGACAGCTTCGCGTCGAGGTCGGGATCGGAGATCCCAGACGGGAGCAGTTGCTGGCCGACCCAGGCGCCGCGACCAATGCGGTGCACCTCCTCGATGAGTTCGGTGCTCGGGCCGAACGCGGCGCGGTTCAGCAGGTGGAGCACCCGCGCATCCTCGGCGGTGCTCGACACCGTTCCGAGAGGGCCCTCGTTCGCGCCGGCGGGTCCTGCAATCGTCAAAAGGGCGGCAACCGCCATCCCCGCAAGTGATATGACCTTCATCACAACCTCCATCGGCCACCATGGCCGTCTCACACAATAGGATGGCACGGAGGCTAAGTCGGTAAAATGGGCAATTATCCCTTTTTAGTGAAAAGTGCGTCGATCGGAGTCAGGGCGCGCTCGGCAAACCGAAAAAGCTCCGCGGGGCGGTGGGGACCCCGCCGGACGCGTCCGCTCGGGACGACCAAATCGAGTGCGAGAACTTTCTTTCGGAAGTTCCTCCGGTCGAGGTCCCGCCCGAGGATCGTCTCATAGGCTTTCTGGAGCTCGGCAAGGGTGAACCCGTCGTCCAGGAGGCCGAACGCGATGTTGGTGTAGGCGAGCTTACCGCGGAGCCGCTCGAGCGCCTTTTCGCCCACGGCGCCGTGATCGTAGGCGAGGGCCGGCAGGTCGTCGGACGGCCGCCAGTGCACACCCGGAGCCTCTTCGACGTGCGGGATCAACGCGAGGTAGGCGACGGACACGACTCGAGAGCTCGGGTCCCGGCCGGGCTCGCCGAACGCATAGAGTTGCTCCAGGAAGGCGCCTTCCGGAGACAGGTGGCGCTCAAGGCAGCGGCGGGCCGCGACGTCGAGCGACTCCTCGGACTGGACCCGCCCGCCGGGAAAGGCAAAGAGGCTGGCGTCGTCCGTCGAGCCCACCTGGACGAGGGCGGCGTGCAGCCGTCCGTCGCGCAACCCGAACGGAACGACGTCGACGGCGACGGCGACGGACGCGCTCCTGCCAGTTTCGCCGAGTGGCGTCGTCGAGCGGCGCCGCTGCCCGCTCGACGTGGACCGGCGGCCTTCGCTCACGAGAGCTCGAGCATGCGCTTGAGCGAGCGTTCCGCTCCGGCGCGAACATCCTCATCGAGTTCGATCGGGTAACGCATCTCTTCGAGCGAACGGAGAGTGTCTTCGAGCGTGATCATCTTCATGTACGCGCAGAGCTTGCAGCTCTTGTAGAAGGTCTTCTCCGGGAGCTCGAGCAGTAGCCGATCCGAAAGACCGCACTCGGTGACGACGAGGAACTCCTGCGCGTCGCTCTCGCGAGCGTAGCGAATCATTCCGCTCGTGGAGAGCACGGCATCGGCCAGGTCGAGAACGTCCTGCCGACACTCGGGGTGCGCGAGCACCTTCACGCGGGGCAGGTGCTTGCGCACGCGTTCGATCTGCTCCGGCGTGATCTGGTGGTGGACGTAGCAGTTGCCGTCCCATGCGATGATGTTCTTCTTCGTGTTCTCCTGCACGTGTCTCGCGAGGTTTTCGTCGGGAACGAACAGGACGTTGCCCGTCGGTAGTCGCTCGATGACCTCGGTCGCATTGGAGGAGGTGACGCATACGTCGGAGACGGCCTTCACGGCGGCTGTGGTATTCACGTAACAAGCGACCTGCAGGTCCGGGTAGACGGCCTTCAGCTCGTCGCGTCGGTCTTCCAGGGTGTCGGCGTCGACGCTGTCGGCGAGCGAGCACCCCGCGCGCATGTCCGGCAAGAGGACGGTGCGCTCGGGCGAGAGGATCTTCGCGGTCTCCGCCATGAAGTGGACGCCGCAGAAGACGATCACGTCGGCGTCGAGCGTCGTGCCTTTCCGAGCGAGCTCGAGCGAGTCTCCCACGAAGTCGGCGACCTCGAAGATCTCCGGGCGCTGGTAGTTGTGCGCCAGTATGATCGCGTTGTGCTCGCGCTTCAGCTCCCGGATCCGCTCGACCGTGTCGGAGATCTGGTCGCAACGGTCACGCGTGTAGACGGCAGGGTCGCCGAGCGGTGCGAAGTCTCGGAAGAGATCTTCGCCCGACCGCGGTTGGTTCTCGGACATCGAATGTGGACTCCCCTCTAGTTGTGTACGAGTTACACAACCTGTGGGATGGCCGCAAGGGGCGGGAGGTCGTCGTGAGCCATCTTGGGTCAGCCTCCTAGGAGCCCGCGAGGGTCATTTTCTCGATCAGCAGGGTGGGCGCGCAGACTCCGGCTCGGAACTCGAGGTCGTTTCCGAGCATCTGGATGTTGTGGAACATCTCGAGGAGATTCCCGGCGATGGTGACCTCCTCGACGGCGTGGGTCAGCTCGCCGTTTTCGATCCAGAGGCCGCCCGCGCCACGGGAGTAGTCGCCGGTGACGCCGTTTACGCCGAAGCCGGAGAGGCTGGTGACGTACAGTCCGCTCTTCACCGAACCGACGATCTCTTCCGGGGTGCTTTCGCCCGCGGCGAGATAGAAGTTGGTTGGGGATGCGCCGGGTGCATCCCCGGCGGAACGCGAGGCGTTGCCCGTCGACGTCATGCCGAGCTTGCGGGCGGAGTAGGAGTCGAGCAGGTAGCTTGTCAGGCGTCCGTTCTCGACGACGACGTTGCGACGCGTCGCGAGCCCTTCGCCGTCGAACGGGCGAGACGCGAGACCGCCGGGGAGCCGGCCGTCGTCGACGACGTTGATGTTGGAAGACGCGATCTCTTCGCCGAGTTTGTCGAGGAGGAACGACGCGCGATGGTAGAGCGCGCCGCCGCAAACAGCCGATGCGAGATGGCGCATTAGTGAAGCGGCGCTGATCGGGTCGAAGACGACCGGGAGGCTCTGCGTCGGTACCTTGCGCGCGTTCAGGCGGCGCAGTGTGCGCTGTGCCGCGATGTTTCCGACGCTCTCCGGATCCGCGAGGTCCGCGTACGCGCGCGAGCTGTCGTACCAGGAGTCGCGTTGCATCTCCTCGCCGTCAGTGGCGACCGGCGCGACGGAGATTCCGTAGCCGGTGGTGCGATAGCTTCCGCGGAACCCGCCGGACGATCCGTACGCGACCCGGCTGCTGGAGTGGGAGAACTCTGCGCCCTCTGAGTTCGTCAGCCGTGGGTCGGCATCCAGCGCGGCTTTCTCGCAGCGAGTGGCGAGGCCGATCCGGTCGTCGGGGGAGATGCCGTCGCCGGCGTCGTCGGCCAGTCCGAGTTCCGGCGTGTCGGTCGCGAGGGCTTCGGTCGGCGGGAGTCCCGCTTCGGGGTCCGCGGCGACGATGGTGGACATCTCGACCACGTCGCGGACGAAGTTCTCGATGGCGTCGCCGGCGAGGTCGGCGGTGGACGCCATGGCGCTCGCCTGACCGGAGAAGCAGCGGATTCCGAGCCTGCGCTCCCGCGACATCTTGACGGTTTCGACTTCGCCGAGACGCACCTGCGCCGCCGAAGAGCCCCATTCAACGAAGACGGCGTCGGCA
The DNA here is from genome assembly GCA_029243485.1 of Candidatus Binatia bacterium. Lineage (NCBI taxonomy): Bacteria > Candidatus Binatota > Binatia (SeqCode) > Binatia bacterium. The sequence continues at coordinate 89,202 of JAQWRY010000007.1, forward strand.
TCCGATGCGCCCGCCTCGCGGGCCGTCTCGAGCGCGCGGTCGATGACGGCGTTCGACGGTTCGCCCTGCGCACTCATGCCTGGGTCCCGCCCACGGTGATGCCGTCGATTCGGATCGTGGGGAGGCCAACACCCACAGGGATGGACTGCCCGTCTTTTCCGCAGGTCCCGATGCCGTCGTCGAGTTTCAGGTCGCAGCCGACGCGTGTGATGCGCTTCATCGCTTCGGGGCCGTTCCCGATGAGAGTCGCTCCCTTCACTGGGCCGGCCAGTTTGCCGCCTTCGATCCGATAGGCCTCGCTCGCCGAGAAGACGAACTTGCCGCTGGTGATGTCGACCTGGCCGCCGCCGAAACTCACCGCGTACAGGCCGCGGTCGACGGACCGGATGATGTCTTCGGGATCGTCCTCCCCGGCAAGCATGAAGGTGTTCGTCATGCGGGGCATCGGATAGTGCATGAAGCTTTCGCGCCTCCCGTTGCCCGTTGCGGGCACGCCCATGAGACGGGCGTTCATACGGTCCTGCAGGTAGCCGCGCAGGCGTCCCTTCTCGATCAGCACGTTGCGCTGGGTCGGGGTGCCCTCGTCGTCGATGTTGAGCGACCCGCGCCGTGAGGCGATCGTTCCGTCGTCGACGACGGTGCAGAGTTCGGACGCGACCTGTTCGCCGAGAAGCTTCGCGAAGGCGGACGTGCCCTTGCGATTGAAGTCTCCTTCGAGCCCGTGGCCGACGGCTTCGTGAAGCAGTACGCCGGGCCACCCGGGGCCGAGGACCACGTTCATCTCGCCGGCCGGTGCATCGGTCGCGTCGAGGTTCACGATGGCCTGCCGGGCCGCGTCTCGCGCGAAGGCGAGGGCTCGTTCTTCTCCGTCGATCAGGAACTCGAAGGCAACGCGGCCACCGCCGCCGGAGGAGCCCTGTTGGCGCTTGTCGCCATCCTCCGCAATGCAGCTCACGGACACGCGGAGGAGCGGTTGGTGGTCGGCGACGAGCTCGCCCGCGGAGTTCGCGATGAGCACGACCTTGTCCTCGACGGCGACCGAGGCCATCACATTTTTGATGCGCGGATCGAAGCTGCGTGCCTCCTTGTCGAGTCGCGTCAGGAGCGCGGCTCGGTCGGTGAGGCTCGGGAGCAGCGCCGCCGAGTCGACGGGATAGAGATCGTGTCCGGGGGCGGTCGGTGTGCCCCGGAGGTCGACCGAGCGCGATTCCGAAGCGGTCGCGGCGATGGCGCGGGCGTTTTCGGCTGCGAGTTTCAGGTTGTCCAGCGAGAGCTCGTCGGAGAACGCGTAGCCCGTCTTCTCCCCGGCAAGGACGCGAACCCCGACGCCCTGAACGATCTGCTGATTGGCCTTCTTGACGATGCCTTCATCGAGCGAGACCGAGTGCAGCGAACGGTGCTCGAAAAAGAGGTCGGCGAAGTCGGCGCGTCGGGCGAGGGCGGTGCCCAGTGTCGCCTCGAGAGCGTCGACATCGAGGCCGAACCGATCGGCGATGAGCCGCGCGGGAAGGAGGTCTGTAGAGTCCGTAGGGTTCGTCACCCCCGGATCATCCGGGCTGACAGGGACAGAGTCAATTCAGGTCACTGCAGCGGCGGCAGGTCGCGGGTCAGGCGATCGATGAACTGCTGGATCACGTCGGCTTCCGGGTCTTCGGGAGCTCGTTCGAGATAGGCTTTGAGATCGGAGACGGCGGCCCCCGGGCAGTCGAGCCGTTGGAAGAGGGCGCCGCGATCGCGCAACCAGGTGGGGTTCTCGGGGTCGACGTGGACGAGCCGGTCGACCGCTGTGAGCGCGCGGTCCTGGTCCTTCCGGCGTAGGTGGTTCATTCGGAGGTTCACGAGCATCCGCGTGAGGACTCCGCGGGTGTCGGTCGGGTTCTGCAGGATCTGCTCGAGTTGCGCGGAAGGTTGGCGCGAACCGGCTTGCTCCATCTGCGCGAGCAGAGCATCGCGCTCGACGACGCGGCCACCGTGAAATGGATCCAACACGGCCCCCTCGTCGACGACGAGGAAGTGACCAGGAGTGTTCAGGCCTGAGGCGGTTCGCCCGAGCGTGCGGGCGACGCTCAAGTATACGACGGCGAGCGTGATCGGGATGCCGACGCGACGGTCGATGACGTCGTTGAGGTAGCTGTTGCGGGGATCGTAGTAGTCGTTCGCATTGCCGGTAAAACCCTCGGTCTCGAAGATTTCCTGGGCCATGGCCTTCTGTACGGCGTCTGCCGATGCGTCGCTCGCCACCGCTCGGGTCACGCGCTCCGCCAGGTCGGTCAGGTAGCCGCGGTACGCGTCGACATCGAGTTCGGGATACTCCTCCGCCGCAATCCACAACGCGCCGGTCGCGGGGTCGCTCCCCGGGTCGCCGGCGGTCTCGTACAGACGCTCGCGGATCTCTTCGACAGAGCGGGACGGCATGCCGTAAGGACGCTAGCATCGGGTCCGAGCCCGTTCGAACACGTGTTTCGGGGTGGACTGGACAAGGCTCTGGCCCTGTCTCTATACTCCCGGCACTCTGGGGAGTCGTCCCCGGCGAACACCCGCTCAGTATGGCTCAGGCCAAGGGACCCGTGGTCTCGTTGATGTCTGCCGTAGAAGGGCCAGAACCCCTGGTCATCCTACCGCACGACAATCCGGACCCAGACGCGCTCGCGAGTGCTGCCGCAGTGCAGTACTTGCTCCGGGAGCTCTGCGGCCGCGAATCGATCATCGGGCTCGGCGGCATCATCGGGCGGGCCGAGAACCGGGCGATGGTCAAATACCTCAACATCAGGCTGGTCCCGGTGAAGGAAATCGAGTTCTCGCCGGATCGCCGGATTGTCCTGGTCGACACGCAGCCGGGGCGCGCCAACAACTCACTTCCGGCCGACATCGTGCCCACCGGGGTCATCGACCACCATCCGGCGTACGGCCCGAGCGACGACATTCCCTTCGTCGACATGCGGGACGATTACGGGGCCACCTCGACGATTCTGACCGAGTACATACGCGATTCCCACGTGACGGTGGAGAGTAAGATCGCGACGGCCCTGTTCTACGGAATCGCCGCCGAGACGCAGGATCTCGGGCGCGAATCCACAGAGGCCGACTTCGCTGCGAGCCACTTCCTGTACCCGTACGCGAACAAGCGGCGCCTCGGGAAGATCGAGAACGCGCGCGTGCCACGAGAGTACTTCCGCGCCTTCCGAGACGCGATCGATGCAGCGACCGTCTACGACAAGGCCATCATCTCCGACCTGGGCGACGTGTTGTACCCGGACATGGTGGCCGAGGTTGCCGACTTCCTGCTGCGGCTGGACGATGTCGAATGGGCGCTCGCGATGGGCTCGTACAAGAAAGGCCTGTACGTCTCGCTGCGGACGACCGAGCGCGAGACGAACGCCGGCGAGATCCTCCAGAAGGTCCTCGGAAGCAAATCGGCCGGCGGGCACGACATGATTGCCGGCGGGCGCGTAAGGCTCGATGGCAACGGACTCGAGCGCGAGAAGATGGCAGTGAAGGTGAAGGAGCGCTTTTTGTCGCGGCTCGAACTCACCGGCGCCACGCGGCAGGACCTGGTCTAGGCTCAGAGGGAAAGGCAGCTTCGGCGGCCCCGCCATTGGCGGAGGCGGAGTGGGCTTCATTGGAGCGGGATGCGCATGAGAAAGTGGCACCTGCGACGCCGGCTCAGTGGCGCCTTTGGTCGCCTGCTTTTCGGTCGCTGCCACCCGGGCCGAGAACGCCGCGAGCCTGCGCTAGGCCGCGACGAGTCCCCGCCGGTCGCCTCCTCGATCGCGCGTGCCGTGCAGGAGGCGGCTGCACGGACGGAGGAGTGCTCCATAGAACCCTACTTGTGCCAACATGATTCTGAGGCGAACTCAGATATTCGAGGAGAACTCTTCTTTTCGAGAATGGCTCTTGTGTGCGTGGATTTTTCACTGCTATGGCTGTCCGCAGTGGATCCTCTGCCCGCAGCCCCCGAAACCCTTTTGGAGATCCAGCAGGTGGGGCGGCAGATGCGGCGCGGTGCCCTGCTCAGTGCAGCTCGTAAGCTGCTCGCGGACCGAACTTTCGGAGACCTCCGAATGCGGGACGTCGGCCGGGCTGCCGGAATGAGCGAGGCGAACGTCTACAACTACTTCCGCAATCGCACGGAGTTGTGCGGCTGCCTGGTGCTGGATTTCTTCGAGGACCTCGTGGCGCGCCTCGCGTGCTCGGCGGACCGGGGCCTGGGACTCGAGCACCGCCTGTTGCAGTGTGCCGACATCTTGGGCGACGCGTTCCACGCGGCCCCTCATCGCCACGCTCTGATCGCGTTTCACGAGATTCACCAAACGGGCAAGACGAGCGACTTTTCGCCAGAGCTGTCGGCCCGAATCGCTACCGCGATCCGTGCGATGCACGAGCCGCTGATTCGTACGGTGGAAAGCTACACCTTCCTAGGCGCTCGCGAGGCGACCGACCTCGTGGGTCATCTGGTCATCCTCGCGAACGGCGTACTTCTGCAGGCGTTCAAGGCCGATGGAACCCGCTTCTCGGCCTCAGAGCTGCGCCACAACATCCGCTTGGCTGTCCGCGGAGTCGTTCGCCTCGTTCCCGAGTTCGAAGTCGAGCGTGACGAGGGTCGCGTGCCTCTCCTCTCGTAGTCCACTCGATTAGTGCCGAGGTCGCCAGCACCTTTATTCGCCCTTGGGAGGGCCCAGATGACAAAACGAGCAGTAGTCATATTGACAACAATTTTGGCGACCTCTCTCGGTCCGCTCCTCCTGCCGTCTCACTCCGGCGCCCAGATCCCGACGGCCGATGCGAAGTGCCGGAAGGGGCTGGGCAAAGGCGTCTCGCTCCTGGCGAAGGTGGCGGTCGCCGAGCAGCTTCGCTGTCACAAAGCGAGAATGTTGGGGCAGGTTCCCAGCGTGGTGGACTGCGGCGACCTCGGCCAATTGCCCGCCCCCGGCTCCCTCAAACTCCAGAAGGCCGAGTACAAACTGGGGAGTCTCGCAGACAAGAAATGCACGCTGGGTGGAGCAGCTGCGCCGGCGGCTCTGGGGTTTGTTTCGTGCCTGAGCCCTTGTGACGCGCTTCCGGTAGACGACTACCACGACGTTGCCGCCTGCCTAGTGTGTCTGACGGAAACAGGAGCCTCTGAAGCTGTGGGCCTTGCGTACGGCAGCCCGCCTACGCCCGGGCAGACGACCGACGATGTCACCTGTCAAACCGAGATCGGCAAAGCGCTCTCGAAGTACGTCGCCCGCAAGGTGAAGGAGCAGCAGCGCTGCCAGTTCAAGCAGGACAAGGGAAAGATATCGGAGATCGTGGACTGCGAGACCGCCGACTTGGTTGGAGCGCTCGCTCGAGAACTCCAGCGAGTGAATGACAGGATCGCGGAGTGCGACGCGGTTGCACTGGGCAATCTCGATAGCTGCGGCTCCGACGTGCCGGCCGAGCAGGCCTGCCTGCAGGCAGGGGGAGATCTCCACGCAGACGCGTTGTATCGGGCGGTCTATGATCCGGTGCCCGCAGGGCCGACCCCAACACCCACTCCGACCCCAACACCCACTCCGAGCCCGACACCGACGCCCACTCCGAGCCCGACGCCGACGCCGACACCCACTCCGAGCCCGAGCCCGACGCCGACACCCACTCCGAGCCCGCCGCCGCCGCCGACACCCACTCCGAGCCCGACGCCGTTCGCGGCCACGTTCTGCAGCGTGCCGGGAACTCCGATAGCCATCCCCGACGATGATCCGGCCGGAGTGTCAGACGAGCTCGTCGTCGCCAGCAGCGGGGCCATCGTCGACCTGAACACGGCGCTCGAGATCTCGCACGCTTGGGTCGGAGACCTGACATTCACCCTCACGCACGCGGATACCGGCACGAGCGTCACGCTCATCGATCAGCCCGGGGTTCCGGCTTCGGGCTTTGGCTGCTCCGGAGACGACATCGACGCAACGGTGGACGACGAAGCGGCTCTGCCGATCGAAAGCGAGTGCGCGGGCGCTACGCCCACGATCGCTGGGGCCCTTCAGCCCAACTCCGCTCTCTCCGCGTTCGACGGGGAGAATATCGCCGGCACGTGGACTCTGGCCGCGGCCGACGTGGCCTTCGGATCCAGCGGTACGCTGGACGAGTGGTGTCTCATCGTGAATGATCCGCCGACCGCGCCCGCAGTCGAGATGACGGCATACCGTCCTCAGGCCGAGACGTACGGTGCGCCACTTCTCAGACGGCCCGTTGCCGACGACGAGGAAGAGAGTCCAGGCGCCGGCCTCCGAATCAATGGGGACGACGACGACGGCAACCTGAGCCCCGATCGTGATGATCTTTCGGTTGCCGGCGAGAACGACCTCATCGAGGTCGAGCTGACCGTCAACCAGGTGCCAGCGGCGCCCGGAGTCGAGTACGTGCTTCGGCGCACCAACGGCAGTATCAAGGTCTGGGCCGATTCGACCAAGAACACGCCGATCCTGAATGCGAACGACGAGGCCGTCCTTTCCTTTGCGAGCCTCACGGAGGCGGTGTGGGTCGAGAACCCCAACGGCGGCTCTGCGTTCCTCGACCTCGAAGCGCGAACCGCGCCGGGTGGTTCGGTGCTCTCGACGGACCGCGTCAAGTTCTTTACCTTCACGAGCATCGTGATCGGCCTCCACGGGGAGTTCCAGTTCCCGACGGACCCGCCCTGGGGGCCGAACGAGGGCGTTTCAGTGCTTGCGGTCGCTTTTCACGAGGAAGCCTACGATTCGCACATGTACGTCGAGAACGAGGTCGAAAGCGACGGCTCGGGGGCAGTGTACGACGAGATCGTCGATGCGGTTCAGAACCGGGGCGTCACTTCGGTTGCCCTCTACGGCTTCAGTCACGGCGGTGGGTCGATTTGCGATCTGGCGGATCGGCTCGAGACGAACAAGGCGAGCATCGGGACGTTCGATCTTCTCTTCACCGCCTACATCGACGGCATCGAGAACGACTCCGACATCGACCTCGATCCGGAGACCTGTCTGCCGTCGGGGACGGGACACCACGTCAACTACTATCAGCAGTTCGGGATCGTTCCGCCTTGGGGGGGCTTCGTGCCCGGGGCGGATGTCAACGTGAACGTGACCAGTACCGCTTGGGGCTTGCTCCTGTTCCACATCACCATCACGAACCACATCAACGTCCAGAACGGCGTCCACGATCCTCTGGTCTCGCTGGTGCCGCGATGAGGCCGGTGCCTTCACGGCGAGCCCGCGCGCGATTGGCTTGCTCGTCACCAGTGCCGTCGTCATCGCCGTACGGGTTCGGATCGCCGCGTTCGTCGGCGCGAAATGAAAATGGACCCGCGGGTGCGCCTCACAACCACTCTCTTACCTTCGGATGCTTGTGCGTCCCGTAGTTGTCGACGATGAGGTGTAGCTCGCGGCGCGGGTAGCAACGTCCGTGCACCTTCCCGCTGGCAACTTCCGAAGCGACGAACAGCGTCGTCGGCCCGGGGCGCTTGTGGTCGTGTGTCATGCGAGCTGGAAGTCCTGAGCGCATCGGCCGCAGGGGCTGGGTGCGATCAAGGGCCTGAATCTGAGACTTCTCGTCCACGCATAGGACCAGCGCTCGCTCCGGAAGGGGGCGTCGGCGTTTGTGACGTAGCCGAGTCCTGCGATGGTCTTGGCACCGAGTGCCCCGGTGCGGACCTCTGCAACGGTACCGAGACGTGCGATGGCTGCGGCACGTGCGACCCGGACCCGGACCTGAGCTGCGACGACGCGAATCCGTGCACTTAGGATTCCTGCGATCCCATTGAGGGGTGCGATAATGCGCCTGAGCCCGCGCCGACGGGTGCGGACACTTGGGAAAAGGGCCTCCTTCCAGTGAGCGAGAAAGCTCCCGCGAACGAGACGATCGTCGCCAAGCTCCTCAAGGGGCCCGAGCCGCCGCAGAGCTGCACACGCTTAGGTCCCCTCGGTCCGCCCTGTGAGTCCCGCTTCCACCTCCCGGCGGACATCGTCGTCTGGGTCCCTCCGCGCCGCCTCGAGGGCTCTGCCCACGGATGTTCCCGCGACGTCGCGGAGAGCGGCGAGGGCGCCCGCGGCATGGACCCGGACCAGAGGTGCGTCGTGGGTGGCGAGGGCGGCAGCGAGCGGTGGAACGGCACCGGGGTTCCGGGTGTTTCCGAGAACGACCGCCGCGTTGCGCGCGAGCCCGATACGACCCGCGCGGCGAACCGCGCTCCCGCCATAGAGGGCCTCGAATCCGCCGTTGTCGAGCCCGAGCAGGTCTGCCAGTCGGGGGGCGAGCACGTCTCGGGGTACCGAAACCGCGTCGTCGTTCCACGGGCAGACCATCTGGCAGATGTCGCACCCGAACACCCAGGGGCCGAGCCCGGACCGCAGCTCCCGCGGGAGGACCCCCCGATGCTCGATCGTGAGGTACGAGATGCATCGCCTCGGCTCCAGTCGGAACCCGGGCTCGATCGCGTCCGTCGGACAGGCGTCGATGCATCGCGTGCAGGTGCCGCATCGGTCGGCGACGGGGGGGTCGGGCTCCAGCGCGGCCTCGATTAGGAGCTCGCCTAGGAACGCGTAGGACCCGCGTGACTCACTCAACGTGAGCGTGTGTTTCCCGGTCCATCCGACGCCGGCTCGCGCGGCCCACTCGTGCTCGAAGACGGCGCCGGTGTCGACGAACGCCTTTACCTGCGTGCCCGGGAACGCATCGCGCACGGCTTCCGCCCACCGCTCCAGCCGTTCCCCGATGACGTCGTGATAGTCGGGGCCGAGGACGTAGGCCGCGATCCGGCCTCGAAGCTCTTCGCGCCAATTCACGTCCGGCGGGGGCGGGGCCTCGTACGGGAAGAACGCGCTCACCATCGTGCGTGCCCATGGATACCGGGTGCGCGGGTCGAGGCGCGCCTTCTTGTGATGCAGGAGGAACCGCATGTCGCCTGCGCGGCCGTCGTGGAGCCACTGCTCGTAGAACGCCTCGCGATCCAGCGGTTCGATCCGGGTGGCGCGCATATCGAGGAAGCCCAGGCGTTCTCCGGTTTCGACGATCGAGCGCTTTTCTGCGGTGTGCTGCACCAGGGGAGCTTGGCGCGCCCGAGGCAGAGTGACAAGTCGCGGCAATCCGTTGCCGACCGTCACGGCGTCGTCGCCGGGGGGCGCAATGCGATGGCGGGAGGAACGAGGCGACCTGCGCGGGATCTGACTCACCGCCGCACGGTTGGGCTCGGAACTGCGCGGTCGTCACTGCGTTTGCCCGGAGGTTTGAGAGCATTCGACACCGCTGCAATGGGTGTCGGCCCCCCGGTGTGCGCTCCGGCATGACCGTTGCTCTAGATCGTGTTCATCCTGTCCCCCGCACGGACGCGGGGGCTCATCGAATGAAGGGGCGAGCATGATGCAAAGCGCTGCGAGATCGACCACGACGAACCGCCGACGAACGGAAAACGGTAGGCGAGCCCCTTCACGGCACCGCGGCGCCGGTGCCGCGCGCCCAACGGAGCTGCGGCCGCTGAGCGAGGGGGACGTCACGACGTACCTTCCGCTGGTCCGTCAGGTCGTGCAGCAAGTGCAGGCCGGGCTGCCCGCTTCGATCGAGTACGACGAGGTCATGAGTTGGGGCGTCGACGGACTGCTCGACGCGTCGAGAAAGTACGATGCGAGCAAGGGCACGCACTTCCAGACATACGCCCGCATCCGGATCCGCGGCGCGATCTTGGATCAGCTTCGATCGCTCGACTGGGTGTCGCGCACGACGCGACAGAAGGCGAACCAGCTGCTGCGCAACGTACAGGAGCTCGAGCACTCTCTTGGCCGTCAAGCCTCGCACGACGAGTTGGCTGAATCGATGGGGATCCCCATCGCTCGCCTGCACCAGCTGATGAATGAAGTGGGGGACCTCTCGATGGTGTCCCTGGAGGATGTTGCGTTCGGTCGAAACAACGAAGGCGTCTCTTTCGAAGACTACATTGCGTCCTCCACGGGCGATCCCATGGCTGCGCTCCTCTCGCAGGAACGCGCCGGGGCTGTCGCGAAGGCGATCCAGCAGCTTCCCGAGAAGGAGCGCATGGTGATGCCGCTCTATTACAATAGCGAACTCACGATGAAGGAAGTGGGCGGGCGTCTCGGAATTACGGAGTCGCGGGTCTCGCAGCTCCACACCCAGGCGATCACGCGACTGCGGTCGATCCTCGCGGACTTCGCACGCGACGAGGCTCCCGCCGGCATTTGAGCGCTACGGCGTTCGCTCGGCGAGGCGCGCCTGCGCGCGCTGGTAGTCCTCGCGGTCGTTGACGTTCACGAAGCTCCGCCCCGCCGGGTCGAGGGTTCGGAGCGTCTCCTCGTCGATTCGTGCGACGCGAACCGCGTCGAGATCGCGTGTCGGACTTCCGCCGCCCGCTGCGAGCTGGGCCTGAAAGTGCCGTGACATGGTCGCGGTGCGGTACGCGGCGAGCAGCGGCTCCGGGCGCCCGTCGCGAACCGGCAGCACCACATCGAGGGCCCTGCCTGCTTGCGCGTGGGCGAGAAGCCCCTCGACGAGGTCTGGAGCCAGGAACGGGCTGTCACAGCCGGTGACGAACGCCCATTCCCCCCGGGCGGCCGCGAGGGCGGTCGCGAGGCCGCCGACCGGGCCTTGGTGCGCCTCGCGATCGCGCACCACGGTGACCGGAGTCGCGCCAGCGGCCGAAAGCGCCATTGAAAGCGAGGCGACGAAGTCAGGCGGGGCGTACTCCGCGGTCGCGACGGAGAGGATCAGATCGTCGCAGTGCGGGCGGAGGGCGCGCGCGACGTGCGTCAGCAGCGCCTCGCCATCGAGCTCGAGCAGGGCCTTCGTCGTTCCCATGCGGCTCGAACGGCCGCCGGCGAGCAGGATCCCGGTGTGGGCCGGTGTCACGAGCGGCGTCCCGAGGACGCGGCGTGCGCCTCGGGGCGGACGAGTCCACGCTCGGTCAACATCGCGTCGACCTCGGCATCGTGGGGCTCGGTGGGCAGTGCGGCGACGACGTGGTCGGCGTGACAGATCCCGAGGACCTGCCATCCGTGGTTGCGGAGGTGGTGGATCAGGCGATCGTAGGAGCCGCCGCCGCGCCCGAGGCGGTTCCCCTTGCGGTCGAGAGCGACGGCTGGGGTGATCAGCGTGGCGGGCAGGTCGATCTTGTCGAGAGCCACGGCATCGCCGGCGGGCTCGAGGAGGCCGCCGGGCCCGGACTCGAGCAGGCGCGAGCCCGGTTCGACGGCGATGAGTTCGAGCATTCCGTCCTCACGGCACCGGGGGAGCAGGATCTGGGCTCCGGACCGGCGCAATCGGTCCATGAGGGGTGCGATGTCGAGTTCTCCGTCATTCGCGAGGTACCCGACCACGCTGCGCGTCTGGGCGAGCGGGTCCGCTCCGGCATGGCGCGCCAGGGCGTCTGCCGCGCGAGTTTGTAGCTCGGGCGAGAACGCCCGCCGGGCCTTGCGCAGGTTGCTTCGAAGGCGCCGTTTCGTGGTCCGTGCGTCGTCTCCGGCTTCCACAGGACACCTTGTACCGCCTTGGGCGGGGCTGTTACAGTCCCTGTTTTACTCGCGGCGCCTATTTCGTTCGCCGCTAGCGCTTGGAGAAGTCCCCCGATGGCCCCTAAGAATTTCTACTTCACCTCCGAGTCCGTCTCGGAGGGGCACCCCGACAAGATGTGTGACCAGATCTCCGACGCTGTGGTCGATGCGATCCTGGCTGAGGATCCTCGTGCCCGCATCGCCTGCGAGACCCTCGTCAAGACGGGAATGGTCGTCCTGGCGGGCGAAATCACCACCGACGCGAAGATCGACTACGCGCAGGTCGCCCGCGATGCCGTGAAGGAGATTGGGTACACCTCCTCCGACATGGGCTTCGACGCCGACACGTGCGCCGTCCTCACCGCGATCGACCGCCAGTCCCCCGACATCAGTCAGGGTGTCTCGCGGGAGAGCGACGAAGACCAGGGCGCGGGTGACCAGGGCCTCATGTTCGGCTTCGCGTGCGACGAGACGCCGGAGCTCATGCCGCTACCGATTTCGCTCTCGCACCGGCTGGTCAAGCACCTGGCTCAGGTCCGCAAGGAAGGCGTGTACTCGTTTCTTCGCCCGGACTCGAAGTCGCAGGTCACCGTCAAGTACGTCGACGGACGCCCTCAGGCCGTCACGAGCGTCGTCATTTCCACGCAGCACAGCGAGGACGTGTCGAACGAAGAGCTCCGCGAGGCTATGATCGAGGGCGTCATCAAGAAGGTCGTTCCGGCCGAGTTCTTGAGCGACGACACCGACTACCACATCAATCCGACAGGTCGTTTCGTCGTCGGTGGCCCGATGGGTGACTGTGGTCTCACCGGACGAAAGATCATCGTCGACACGTACGGCGGCTATGGACGTCACGGTGGCGGCGCGTTCTCCGGCAAGGACCCGTCCAAGGTCGATCGCAGCGCCGCGTACATGGCCCGCCATATGGCCAAGACGGTCGTCGCGGCAAAACTCGCGACCAAGTGCGAAGTGCAGATCGCCTACGCGATCGGCGTCGCGAAACCGATGTCGGTCCTCGTGGACACGTTCGATACGGGCGTCGTTTCGGACGAGCAGGTCTCCGACGCGCTCCTCGAAACGTTCGACCTGCGTCCCTACGGCATCATCAAGGCGCTCGACCTGCTCCGCCCGATCTACAAAAAGACGGCGGCCTACGGTCACTTCGGCCAGGCGCCCGAGGGCGGCTTCTTTACTTGGGAGAAGACCGACCAGGCGGACGCGCTCGCCAAGCGCTGCGGCAAGTAAGCCGCGCCTACCGGCGGAGCGGAGGTCTCACAGAGGCCCCCGTTCCGCTGGGCGGTCGCGAAACGCCCGGGTGGTCGCGTAGCGAGAAGCGCCACGGTTTGGCCGCCCAGGCGCCGGCGTAGTCGATCCCGATTCGCGCAAACCGCACGATGTCCTCTCTCCCCATGGGAGAGAAGCGGCCGGCCTGCGCAACGAGCAGTTGGATCACTCCCCGGCGGAGATCGGTCCCGTTTCGGGTGCGGTCGATGCCGAGAGCCTTCGTAAGGTTCCCCGGTCCGCGGGCGAGGTGCGCCTGGGAACCGTTCCTGAAGCCCGACGAAGGCCTCGGAAACCGCAGAGCCGCTCCCCAGGGGGAAGCCGAAGTTGGTGAAGAAGAGCTTTTTCACGTCGCGGTTCTCGCCGAATCCGACGGCGAGGCCCGAGGGGAAGTCGAGATCGCCTCGGGTCACGTAGGCTTCACGAGTCGCGCTGCTCGGCGATACGGTCCAGATCTCATTCCCGCCGGTCACGAACATGTCGCCTCGCTGGTCGAAGGCGATCCCGGTCGTCTTGTCGAATCCACTGGTTGGGATGCGAATCAACCGGCCTTGCGACACCGCCAGGACCTGGGCTGCGTTGGGCGCGGCTGCGAAGATCTCGTTCTGCGGGCCCGGGAGGAGGGGAACTAAACTAGTGGTGCAGGGCCTTGGCGGGAGCGGGCTGCAGGTTGCCGACCGCCTCGGCAAAGTGCCCGAATTCCTCGTCGCTCAGGTACAGGTCGAGCCCGTGGTCGAAGAACGAGATGCTCACATTTGCCGAGCCCTCATCGTCGACGAACCGGACGATGCGGAAGCAATCGCATTCGTAGAGGATGTCCTCGTCTTCTCGCTGCGTCATCGTGGTCTCCCCGGGGGGCCTCGGCCCGCCAGGTTCCTTCCTAGCCGGTGCCGCCGGGCAACGCCACAGGAGCCGGAGGGCCGCTCCGTCAGCGCCTCAGCCGCTCCATGCTCCGGCGGTCCCGCTTGCTGGGTCGACCGCTGCCGCGTTCTCTTTGGACGAGTGGAGCTTCCGCCCGCGGTTCGGGTGGAGGGCTCTTGTCCTCGTACAGGAGCTGGGCGTCCGGGGCGGGAAGACGGCGCTCTCCAAGCCCCAGTACGATCAGGTCGCGCAGGCCCCTGGGGCCCTGGATCCGGACCCGGTCACCGATCCGGACCGGGCGGTGTGCGCTCACCCGGCTGTCATTCACCGAGACCTTGCCCCCGGCGCAGGCTTGCTGAGAGAGCGTGCGGGTCTTGAAGACCCGCACCGCCAGGAGCCACCGGTCGACCCGGACGTTGTTGGCATGGTCCCCCATCCTAGAATTCCTCACATGAAGGGCGCGATCCGGCAATGCCCTGCGGCTGCGGGCCGGGCGTGAAGTCGCCCGCGCGTAGGGGTATCCCTCCGTGGATGGTGGCCCCGGCGAATGCCCCGTCTGCGACTTGTCGCGCCGGTGGGGAGGACGATCGCGAGTACATGGTCGGGCTCGCTGAGAGCACGTTCGTCGATCTCGGAGACTACCGCGCCATCATCGCGCAGTGGCTCGACGCTCCGCGTGTGCAGAGTGTGCTCGTTTTCGAGGCGGGTGTCCCGCGGGGATTCGCTCTGGTCGCGCAGCACCGTGGTCTCGGGTTCTTCCGGTCCTCGTGGGGCGAACTGGTCGCTATCACGCTCGAGCCTGGTGTCCGTGGCCGCGGCCTCGGCTCGCTTCTCCTTCGAGAAGCGGAGGACAAGGCGCGTACGTGGGCGGCACAGGAGATGCGTCTGCACACCGCAGCCGAGAACACGGCTGCGCAGTCGTTCTTTGCGGCGGCGGGGTACGGCGTTCGCGAGGGGCGGGTGACGTACTACCCGAACGGCCAACCGGCGATCGAGTTCCGCCGCCTTCTGGACGGTCCCCCGGTCGAGCCCGGTCCCTAGCCTTCCTTCGCCAGCAGCAGCTCGAGGTAGCTCTCTGCGATCGGAGGGTGCTCGCCGACTTCGAGCCTGCGCGCGAGTTCCTCCAGTGACGTCCGTCCTTGTTCGACCGACGCTGTCGCGACCTCGATCTCGCAGAAGACTCCCAGCCCGTCGATGCGGTCGAGGCTGATCACGGCGCGCGGGGGCCCGTCGAGCACGTACTCGGTTCGATCTTTCACTACGCCCGCAACGGTCGTGAACCCGAGGCGCTCGAGGAAGGTCCGGGCCGTGTCCAGCTCGGTCCCGAGGGGAAATTCGATCTCCTCTCGGGTTTTTCGGGGTGGGTCGAGCTTCGGCCCCTTGTACGTGACCTTGAGTCCGCCGGCATCGAAGCGCAGGCGGAGCGCCTCGTCCGTCTGCGCGAAGTCGCGGCCCGGATGCGCGAAGTACAGATCTCGCTGATCGAGGGAGGGCTGGGCGGAGGCGCCGAGCGTGGCGAGCCGGGTGTGCAGTGCCTCGGCCGTCGGTTCATCGATCTGGAGCTTGATCTCCGCTTCGAGCATCGGCGTTTCGTCTCCTCTCGCGTCGCTCAGACGAGCTCGCGGCGGTAGGTCTGCAGGATGTCGTCGTCGAGGTTCCTAATCGGATATCGGTTGCCCGAACTCATGTTCACGACGCGGGCACCTTCGAGGTCGACCCGCAGCGTTTCGCCGGTGTGGATGCCCATCGCCTCGTAGATCTCGATCACCGGTAGCCCCGCGGCCAGGGCGAGCCGCGCGAACGACGGGTCGAGAGTGGTGGCCAGCACGGCGGAAATCCCGGCTGCGCGAATCGCGCGGATCGGCCCCTCGTCGACGGTATCGCTGCCGAAGCTCCCCGCGACCAGCATGTCGCCGACCTGGACCCGCGTCGGGAAGTCTGGGTCGATTGGGGTCATGAGAAGCGCCCCCGGCTCGGCCGCGGTGGCGGCTTTCGGCGGCGCGATGCAGTCCGCCGGGACTTCGAGTCCGAAGGCCCACACCCGTCCGGTCAGGATCGGACAGTAGGGGGTGTCGTCGCTCATGCGGAGTCTTTAGTATCTCGCCAGGAAAATTCCACGATGTCGCGGCCACGAGGCCGGCTCGCTATCCTTGGCTCGCATGCACATCCTGGTCACCAACGATGATGGCATCCTGGCCCCGGGGATCGCCGCCTTGGCCGAAGCGCTGCGTCCGCTGGGCGACGTCGACGTGGTCGCGCCCGAGTCCGTTCAGAGCGGCGCCGGGCACGCGATCACCTTCGATGCCCCGCTGATCTGTGAGCGGGTCTCGGTGGACGGGAGCTTCTTCGGTTGGAGTGTCGATGGCCGGCCGGCGGACTGCGTGAAGCTGGGCGTCCACGAGCTCTGCCGAAAGCGGCCGGACCTCGTCGTGTCGGGCATCAATGCCGGGGCCAACCGGGGCGTCGACGTCATCTATTCGGGCACGGTCGCGGGCGCGGTCGAGGCCGCGTTCATTGGAATTCCGTCCGTCGCGGTCTCGCTCGAGGCGTCCGGGGGATTCGACTTCGAACAGGCTGGCTCGATCGCACGGAAGGTGGTGGCCCGGGCACTCGAGATCGGCATCGATCCGGGTACCGTCCTGAACGTGAATATCCCGCGGCTGGACGAACGAGCGCCGCGGGGTGTGAGGGTCGTCCGGCAGAGCACGGCGCCGTGGACCGATACCTACGACCGCCGAGCCGATCCCCGCGGGCGCCCGTACTTCTGGCTCGGAGACGAGGGGGAGAGGGGGACCGGAGACCCGCCGGAGACCGATCTCTCGGCGTTGCGCGCGGGGTACGTGACCATCACACCACTGCAACACGACCTGACCGAGTACGAGCAATTGCGCCGCCTGGAGGGGGCCTGGCCGGTCGACGACCGGTCCTGAGCGACGGCAGTAGAGCCGTGCCGCGGTTGTGGTTCGCCCGCTGCATGGTATCTCCGCGAAATCATGTCGATCTCGTCGGTGAAGGGGTTCCGGGACGGTCTCGGCCCGGCCGCGTGTCTGAGCCACGAGATCGAGGGAGCGGCTACGGGTGTCCTCGACGCCTACGGATTCTCCGAGATCCGTCTTCCGATTCTCGAGCGCACTGATCTCTTCGCGCGCGCCATCGGCGAGACGACCGACATCGTCGAGAAGGAGATGTACACCTTCGAGGATCGCGACGGCACGCTGATCACGCTGCGCCCCGAGGGTACGGCGTCGGTCGTCCGCGCCTTCGTGGAGCACCACCTCGACCAGAAGGATCCGATCACGAGGCTGTACTACTCTGGGCCGATGTTCCGCCACGAGCGCCCGCAGAAGGGGCGGCATCGCCAGTTCTATCAAGTCGGTGCGGAGCTGTTCGGCCGCGAAGACCCTCTCGCCGATGCGGAGGTGCTGGCCTGCGCGAGCGACATTCTCACGGCCGTCGGCATCCCCGATGCGCGGCTCCTCGTGAACTCGCTCGGCGACAACGCGTGTCGTCCGGCGTATCGCGACGTGCTCCAAGCGTGGAGCATCGAGCGACGCGACCGTCTCTGCAAGAACTGCGCGCGACGCGTCGACAAGAACCCGCTGCGCCTGCTCGACTGCAAGGATCCGGCGTGTCGCGAGACGACCGCCGATGCTCCTCTGCTCAAGGATCATCTCTGCGAGCCGTGCGAGACACACTTCAGCCGCGTGTGTGCACTGCTCGACTCGCTCGGCGTGTCGTACATGCTCGAACCGCGGCTCGTCCGGGGACTCGATTACTACGTACGCACGACCTTCGAGATCACCGCGGAAGGGTTGGGTTCGCAGACGGCGGTCGGCGCCGGTGGTCGGTACGACGGCCTCGTCGCTCAGCTCGGCGGGCCGAAGATGTCGGGGATCGGATTCGCCTTCGGTGTGGAGCGCCTCGCGCTCGCACTCGAGGCAGCGCAGCCCGGTGCCGAGGAGAAGGCGGGAGAGACTCTTCGTCCCGACGTCTTCATCGCGTCGCTCGGTGTCGACTCCGAGGAGGACGCATTGTCGATCGCTCGCAGGCTGCGGCGCGAGGGCATCCGCGTTGAACTCGACGGGGGTCGGAGTCTGAAGAGTCTGATGCGACGGGCCGATCGGCTCGGTGCGCCGCGGGTCTTGATCCTCGGAGAAGAAGAGGTCGCTGCGCGACGCGGTACCCTCAGGAACATGGTTGAAAAGCGAGATGAGAAGCTGGCCGTGGACTTCGACCTCGACGGCGAGGCGTTGCTCATTGCCATGGGAGTAGAGCGATGAGTAGTTCGGACCACCCGGAGATCACCCTCGACGCGCTCGGCGACTGGCGCGCTGGCAGTGGCTGCGGCACGCTTCGCGCCGAGGATATCGGCAAGGAACTCACCGTTCTCGGCTGGGTCGACACGCGTCGGGACCACGGCGGCATCGTCTTCATCGACGTCCGGGACCGGACCGGCATCTTGCAGGTCGTCTTCGACCCCGACGACGATGCCGTCTCCCACGGTCGTGCTCACGGACTTCGGAGTGAGTACGTCATTGGCGTTCGCGGGAAGCTCGCCAAGCGGCCTCCCGAGACCCTGAACACGGACCTCCCGACCGGCGAGGTCGAGATCCGCGCTTCCGAGATGAAGATCCTCTCGGGGTCGCGCGTTCTTCCGTTCCCGCTCGACGACGAGGACGAGGCCGGAGAAGTGGTGCGCCTGAAGCATCGGTATCTCGATCTTCGACGGCAGCGGCTGCGCAAGAACCTCATGGCACGCCATCAGACGGCGCGCGCCATCCGCAACTACCTCGACGACGAGAACTTCATCGACATCGAGACCCCGATTCTGACCCGTTCGACCCCCGAGGGCGCGCGTGACTACCTGGTTCCGAGCCGGGTGAATCCAGGCAACGTCTACGCGCTCCCGCAGTCGCCTCAGATCTTCAAACAGATCCTGATGGTCTCCGGGTACGAACGCTACTATCAGGTCGTTCGCTGCTTCCGTGACGAGGACTTGCGGGCCGATCGCCAACCGGAGTTCACCCAGGTCGACATCGAGATGTCGTTCGTCGGAGCCGAGGAGATTCTCGCGCTCACAGAGGGCCTCCTCAAAGCGGGTGCCGCCGCCATCGGCGCGCCGGTGCCCGAGGCTCCGTTCCCCCGCATGACCTACGAGGAGGCGACCCGGCGTTTCGGCACGGATCGACCGGACACCCGCTTCGGGCTCGAGCTCATCGAGCTCTCTGATCTGATGGAGACCGCACAGGCGCGTGTTCTAGCACAGGCCGTGGCCGAGGGAGGAATCGTAGGCGGTGTCGTGGCCGAGGACGGTCACAAGTTCAGCCGCCGCGAACTCGATGAGACCGTCGCCTGGGCGCAGTCGATCGGAGCGAAGGGCCTCGCGTGGATCCGCTCGACGGACGACGGTTGGCAGTCTCCGCTCGCGAAGTTCTTCGACGAGGGCGAACGAGAGAAGATCGAAGAACGCACCGGGCTGCGCAAGGGCGGGGTGCTGTTCCTCGTGGCCGGGCCGCGGAAGTACGCGCAGGGGATTCTCGGCCAGCTCCGGCTCCGCCTCGCCTCGATGTTGGACCTGATCCCCGAGAACCAGTGGAACTATCTCTGGGTCACGGACTTCCCGCTTCTCGAGTACAGCACCGAGGCCAAGCGCCTCGTGAGTGTGCACCACCCGTTCACGGCCCCGCGCGAGGAAGACCTCGACTTGCTCGAGTCCGAACCAGAGAAGGTTCTCGCGAACGCGTACGACGTCATCCTGAACGGCACCGAGCTCGGGGGCGGATCGATTCGTATCCATCGCCCGGACGTGCAGGCGCGCGTGTTCTCCGCTCTCGGGATCGAAGAAGGTGAGATGCGTGAACAGTTCGGGTTCCTGCTGGACGCGCTTTCGTACGGTGCGCCGCCGCATGGTGGCATCGCACTCGGGCTCGATCGGCTTTGCATGCTGTGGCTCGGCGAGGCGTCGATCCGAGACGTCATCGCCTTCCCGAAGACGCAGAAGGCCCACGATCCGATGAGCGAGGCGCCGTCCGCCCCGTCGGCCAAGCAATTGCGTGATCTCGGGCTGAAGTTCACGCAGAGCTGATCCGAGGTTTTAGGTCGCGCCGAGCTCCCCCCAGGCTGCCGCTCTCGGCGCCGGCGTCGGTTTAGAGGTCGTCGGGCAGGCTGGAGGCCGCGTCTGGGCTGCTCTGCAGGCGCACGTGGTGGCCGCTCTCTGCGAGGGCGGCGACTCCTGCGGGCGTCAGAGCGCCGCGGTTCTCATTCGGCTTGATCTCGCGCGGGACCCCGATCTCCATCCGCCGATTCTATCCCATCCGCCGAATTGAAGAACCTGCCTTTACAGCCCGCGGGGAGGGCCTTATAGACGCCTGCCATGGCAGCAGCGACCCAGGCGACGGACGTGCGGATCGACGGCAAGGCAGTAGGGCAGCGCGTCCGGGAAGAGGTGCGGGTACGCGTCGCGGCGATCGCGGATCAGGTCCGCCCGGGCCTGGCGACGGTACTCGTAGGCGACGACGCGGCGTCGGCGGTCTACGTGCGGATGAAGCACAAGGCGTGCGAAGCGGCGGGCCTCCTCTCGGTCGGAATCGAGATGCCGGGGACGACGACCCAGGCCGAGCTTCTGGCTCAGGTCGACGAGCTGAACGCGCGCGACGACATCCACGGAATCCTCGTCCAACTCCCGCTTCCTGACGGGTTGGATGAACACGAGGTGATCGAGCGACTGAAGCCGGAGAAGGACGTGGACGGCCTGCATCCGATCAGCCAGGGAAAGCTCCTAGCGGGCACGCCGGGGCCCCGCCCGTGCACGCCGGCCGGAGTGATCCGCTTGATCGACGAGGTCGGTGTGGATCCGAAGGGGAAGCGCGCGGTTGTTGTGGGGCGCAGCCTGCTCGTCGGGAAACCGATCGCGCTCCTTTTGTTGGAACGCCACGCGACCGTCACGATGTGCCACTCGCGAACCGCCGACCTGGCGCGCGAGGTCGGGGAGGCCGACATTCTCGTCGCGGCGATCGGGAAGCCGCGCGCCATCCCCGGCGAGTGGATCAAGCCGGGCGCCACGGTGATCGACGTGGGAGTCAATCGGACGGATGACGGACTGGTCGGTGACGTCGACTATGAGCCGGCGGCGAAGCGCGCGGCGCACATCACGCCGGTGCCGGGCGGGGTCGGACCGATGACGATCGCGATGCTGCTCTCCAATACCGTCGACGCGGCGATCGCGAGCGTGTCCGAGTGAGCGAGCTTCGTCGTACGCCGCTCTTCGACCGGCACAAAGCAGCGGGCGCACGCTTCGTCGACTTCGGTGGCTGGCAGATGCCCGTGCAGTATCGGGGTCTGCTCGACGAACATCAGGCGGTCCGCACTGCGGCCGGCCTGTTCGACGTCTCGCACATGGGGGAGATCGAAGTCGAGGGCTCCGGGGCGTTGGCCTTGTGCCAGCGAATCACGACGAACGATGCGTCGGTTCTGGACGTCGGACGGGCGCAGTACACGATCTGGTGCACCGAGGACGGTGGCACGATCGACGACACGATCCTCTACAGGCGCGGCGACGATCGCTACCTGTTCTGCGTCAACGCCTCGAACGTGGCGGCGTGTGTCGGCTGGATCCGCGAGCAGGCGAAAGGCGACGGGTCGGTCACCGTGACCGACCGCAGCGAGGACACGGCTCTGCTCGCGCTTCAGGGGCCGCGCGCGGCCGAACTCGTGGAGCAGGGCGCGGGCGCATGGCTGTCGGCGCTGCCCCGGTTCGGGTGCGCGGACGGGGAACTTTTCGGCATCCCGCTGTTCGCCGCACGGACCGGCTACACGGGCGAGGATGGGTTCGAGCTGTTCTGTGCTGCGGGTTCGGCGGCGGCGCTCTGGGATGCCCTGATGGGGCCCGGAGAGGCCCTCGGGCTGGAGCCGATCGGGCTGGGCGCCCGTGACACGTTGCGGCTCGAAGCGGGCCTGGCGCTCTACGGCCATGAACTCGGGCGCAACATCTCGCCGCTCGAGGCGGGGCTCGGATGGGCGGTTAAGCTCGATAAGGGTGAGTTCATCGGACGGGACGCACTTCGTGCACAGCGCGAAGCCGGTCCGCCGAGACAGCTGGTGGGCCTCGAGCTCACCGACAAAGGGATCGGGCGGGCCGAGTATCCCGTCCGATCGGGTGAGAATAGGGTCGGTGTCGTGACCAGCGGAACGCGTTCCCCGACACTTCGTCGGGCGGTTGCGCTTGCCTTGGTCGACAGAGAATGGCTAGACGCAAGTCTATCGATCGAGATTCGCGGACGTGCGGCCGCGGCGGAACGGGTGAAGCTTCCGTTCTATCGTCGTCCCACGCCGGGGAGGAACGGGAAGTAACAATGGAACTGCCGGAGGACTTGAAATATACCCGTGAGCACGAGTGGCTCGCTATCGAAGAGAAGGTGGCGACCGTCGGGATCACGGACCACGCGCAAGAGCAGCTCGGCGAAGTCGTCTTCGTGGAACTGCCCGCGGCAGGGGACAAGGTCGAAAAAGCGGAGCCCTTCGGGGTCGTAGAGTCCACGAAGGCCGTGTCGGACATCTACTCTCCGGTCTCGGGCGAAGTCGCCGAGGTCAATGACGATCTTCCCGATAGCCCGGAACTCGTGAATGAGGATCCGTACGGCGATGGTTGGATGGTCAAGATCACGATAGGGGACGAGGCCGACCTCGAAGAGCTGATGACCGCCGAAGAGTATCGCGAGTACGTCGAGTCCGAAGCGGAGTAGCGCCTCTGGCTACATCAGGCCGATGCGCAATCGGCTCTCGACGGCGCGGATCCGTTGGGAGACGCCTGGCTGAACGCTGGCCAGGATCTGTGCCTGGAAGATGAACTCGAACTCGCCGTCGAGATTGGCGGCGCCTTTCGGCGGGTTGGGGTCGAAGGCGGCCTGGCGTAGAGCCTCGACGAGCGTTCGGTCCATGGCCGGGCTCCCCGACCGATCCACGACCTCGAGCGTGCGGAGCTTTCCGTTCTGATCGAGGATGGCGCGCACCGTGAGGAGTTGTGTGGCGGCGAGAATGTCGGGGCCGTCGAGGTCACGCCGTTGGTAGATCAGTAGGTTCTGAAAGACCCGTGTGCCGACGCGCCGCACGAAGGGGGCAAAGCGATCGGCTTTGGTGTTCAGCATCGTGAGCTGCCCGGCGGCGACGTCGGGCAGGTGATCGAAGCTGCCACGCAGGCCGCTGAAGACGCCGGGGACGGGCGGTGGAGCCGCCATCAAGTCGCGCCGCGGGTCGGCCTCCGGTGCGGGCTTGGCGCCGGGCTGGGCAGCGCGGGGCTGCGGCCGCGCCCGCGCCAGGACTTTGGCGGGCGGAGCGAGAAGGCGGTCGAGCCCGGGGAGCGGCTTGGCGCGTTGTGGCTGCGGTGCAGGCTCGGCTCTCGGTGCGGGCTCGGCGGCGGGTTGGGGTTCGGGTTCGGGTTGGGCTGCCTCCTCCGGTGGCGGGGGAGGGGCCGGGACCGATTCTGGCGACCCCTTCTCCACGGGTTCGGCGTTCGGCGCGCCCGCCTCGGGGTTCCCGCGCCGGATCGTCTGCTGATCGACCGAGTTGTCACGGTCGCTCAGGTAGGCGGCGCCGTCGGGCGCGATCTCGTTGTCGGAATCCGAGGGCGCGACGATCTGCTTGGTCGGGACCCGTGCCAACTTGTCCGGCTGGGTCGCGACTTCCCCTTCGGCTTGCAGCGGTGGAGGGCTGTCGAGCTTCACGACGATCGGCGGAGGCCCGGCCTCGTCGACGAGCGTGATGGGCTCGAGACTCAACCACGCCAGAATCAGCCCGTGGGCGAGCAGCGAGATCAGCAGGAACGGCAGAAGGTCGCCAGTTCGATGGCGGTCGGGGTTCATGAACGCCGACATGAATCTACCTTGCAGCACCTACGGGGCTGCCCTAGACTTTCTCCCATGGGTTTCGGGATCTGGGAGCTGCTGCTGATTCTTGCGGTGGTGCTGATCATCTTCGGCCCGGGGCGACTTCCCGGGTTGGGAAGCGGCGTAGGCGACGCGATTCGCAACTTTCGCAAGTCGGTCAACAAACCCGACGCAATCGACGTGACACCGGAAGACGACGCCGACCCCGCCAGTTCCAAGGAAGCCTGATCCCAGCGCATCTTCGGTGGCTCAAGTCACCCGAGCATCGATGATGCGGACGACGACTTCCTCGAAGCCCTGAGGAGGGTCGGGGAACACGAGGAGGAAGCTGGCCGACTCGCCGGGACGGATCCGGAAGCGACGGTTTGGTTCTAGGCGCAGCAGCATCTCGACCTCGCTCGCGGAGAGATCGCGGATGGTCGAGCGTGCCTGGTTCGCTGCGTAGACTCTCTGGCTCCGCGTTGGTTGCCCGCCTACTACGAGTCCTCCCTCGACCTCGACGATTCGCAGGTCTTGGCTCGTGGTGTTCACCGCACGTCCCGAGACCACGTAGGCGAGCTTGTGGTCGCGGATGTAGTCGAGGCCTCCCTCGAGGTCGGTGACTTCGAGACGCCAGACAAGGAGATGGTCCTGCCCGAGGAGCCCACCAAGGATCGGGACTTCGGAAAGCTGCGCGAGTGCATCTGTCGGGTTCCGGTCGAGCGCCACTGCAACCAGAAGATAGAAGCAGAGGATCATTCCGACGCAGGTGCCGATCGGCTTCAGTGGCGATCGACGTCTGGGCGGAGCGGGCGCCCGCGGGCGGATGCTCGCCTTCCTCTTCTTCGGCGCCACGATGACCGGCGGAGGCGGCTCTTCCTCTTCCTCTTCCTCCTCCTCCTCGACTTCTTCGTCTACGAGCTCATCGTCGAACTCGAGCTCCTCCTCCTCTTCGTCCGCTTCCGGCTCGGCCGCGTCGCGCGCCGTCCCGGCTCGCCTGCGCTTGCCGGTTCCGAGCGTCGTGACGAACGCAGGCTCGGACGTGTCCGCTTCGTCCGGGTCACCCTCCTCGTCGGGCTCCTCGCGGGAGCGCTTTTTTCGAGGAAAGTCGAAGCTGAGGTTCTTGTCGGGGTTGCCCCGGGTGGCGGATCGATCCGCCCTCTCAGGCTCGCTCTTGAAGACGAGATCGCAGCGGGTGCACTTGAACACGGGCTGCGCACCGGCGAGGCGCGACTCGGGGACTCGGTACTGCGTGTGGCAGTGCGGGCACTGAACGGTCATCGTCGCTTCGTCGTTTCGCGGATCGGCTTCGTGGTGTTGCGCAGCCGAGGCGACCCTCGTCGTCCTAACCTGCCACACTCTGGGCTGGTTTTCATCTGCGGAGAGTCCGATGGTGCAAGGTTACGAGTTCGGGGCCGGTGGTGGGGTCGGGCCTGCCCCCGGGAGGGAGATCCTCCGTGGATTCCCAGAGGATGCCTCCGCGCCCGCCTCCCAGAAGCCAAGGGGCCGGATTCCGGATCGCCCGCCCCACGGCGGCCTCGGCCACCCGCGCCGCGCGCACGGCCAGGGTCGACCCGAGATCGCGGGACAACGACGCGTGGATCGCGAGAGCCGCGCCCTCGCGCTCCTGCCACGCCGCGAGGACCCGGTTTCCGGCGATGGCCACCCTCGGACGGGTCCGCTCGGTGCCTGGACGGCCGGAGTCGAGTTCCTGGGGCGGCGAGAAGCTGTTTCCGGCGTCGGTCGACGTGGCCAGGACAATCCGCTCGGCGCCGCTCTTGGCCGTGCGCCAGGTCGCGGCGACACTGGTCCCATCGACGGCGAAGTGAGCGAGCGGGTGCAGGCCGTCTTGCCTCTCGAGAAGTGTTCGGGGAGGGGCCCAACTCGCTCCACCGTCCGTCGACCGGCTGAGCCGCACGGCGATGGCACCCGTGGGCCCAGGAACCCACTCCGACCAGCCCGCGAGGATCGCCCCTGAGGCGCGGCCGAGCCACAGGGGTGTCGGGCCAGCGGGGCGCCCGGGGAGGGACGTCACGGGCCCGTCCGTGCCCCGCCCGTGCGGCGACAGCGCGAACACGCGAGGGGGGTTCCACGAGCCGACCACGGCCGTACCTTCCCCGGTTCCGAGCGCCACGAAGCCGATCGGAGCGCTGGTCGTGGTCCGGCCGACCCGCTTCCAGCCGGCGCGTGTGCCAGGGGCGCGCTGCCAGACGCCTAGTCGTTCCTGGCCGGTCGAGTGTCGTCCTGCCGGTCGGCCTTCGACGGCGATCACAGCGGGAGGCCGGCCCGCACCCCTGGGGTTCGACCCGAACTCGGCCGGCAACTCCCGGGGGGCCGGGTAGGGCGCACCGGAGGCGTCGCCCTCGGTCCATGCGATGCGGCCGGCACCGGCCCGGGCGGTTTCCCACCAGGCGATGGTCGCCGTGTCGCCTGAGCCTGCGAGGACGACCGGGGGATGTCGTCGATGCGTCGAGGGGCCCGTGAGCGTCGTCGGGGCGGCGCCGGGAGTCGCCAGGTCGATGGCGGCGACGCCGGTCTGTCCGTCCGTCGAGATCGCGAAGGCGGCCACCGTCCGGTTCTCGCAGGTGTCCAGGCTCGCGGCGGGGCCGTCGATGCGGCCGATCACCCGCGCAGCCGGTCCGACCGTCACGGGCTCGTCGAAGGTGGCGCAGCCCGGGGTGCAGACACAAACGAGCGCGGCTCCGAGGAGCCGTGCTCGTCTGCGCAAAGATGCGAGAGATGGGACTTGAACCCACACGGGTGTTACCCCACAGGCTCCTGAAACCTGCGCGTCTGCCAATTCCGCCACTCTCGCCCGGCAGATCGGCAGCTACCAGTCCGGCACGCGCGCTTCAAATCTCGCCGCCGTGGCCTGAAACGAAAGCGGCGGCCCGCGTCGTGGAACGCGAGCCGCCGGGCTTTCAATCGGGCGGCGCGGAGCGCCGCCGGGGAAAGAGGTTAGCTGCGCTCGGAGGCGAGGTCGCTCGCCGAGGAGGACTGCGAGAGCGGCCGACCGAGGCCCAGGGGTTCGTCGAGAGACGTACCCGAGGTGTGCAGGTCGTAGGCGTGCATGCCGTGCTCGCTGAGATCGAGGCCTTCGATCTCGTCCTCTTCGCTGACCCGGATGCCGATCGTGGCCTGCAGGACTCCGAAGATCGTGCCTGCGCAGAGCACGGTGAAGACCGCGTAGACGCCGACGCCGATGGCCTGTACGGCCAGGGAGTGGTCTGGGTTGGTCGAGAAGATACCGACCGCCAAGGTGCCCCAGATGCCGCAGACCAGGTGGACCGAGATCGCGCCGACCGGATCGTCGATCTTGATGCGGTCGAAGAACAGGACCGCCCCGACCACCAGGCCGCCTGCGATGAAGCCGATGAGGATGGCCGAGCCTGGCGTCATGACGTCGGCGCCGGCGGTGATGCCGACAAGGCCGGCCAGAATCCCGTTCAAGGCCATCGAGAGGTCAGGCTTCGAGGAGACGAACATGAAGGCGGCCATCGCGCCCAGCCCGCCGGCGGCACCTGCGAGGCAGGTCGTCGTGAGGGTGAGGGAGGTGAGCTGCGGGTCGGCCGAGAGAACCGAGCCGCCGTTGAAGCCGAACCACCCGAGCCACAGAAGCATGACGCCGACGGTTGCCATCGGAAGATTGCTACCCGGGATCGGTGTGAGACGTCCGTCCTTCGAGTACTTGCCGAGCCGTGGGCCGAGCATCGCCGCACCGACGAGAGCGGCCCAGCCGCCGACGGAGTGGACGAGGGTCGAACCCGCGAAGTCGTAGAAGCCCATGGCGTCGAGGAACCCGCCGCCCCACTTCCAGGAGCCGGCGATCGTGTACACGAGGGCAACGAAGATCGTCGAGAAGATCATGAAGGCGGGGAGCTTGATGCGCTCGGCGACCGCGCCCGACACGATCGTCGCGCAGGTCGCGGCAAACATCCCCTGGAAGAGGAAGTCGGTCCAGTACGTGTAGCCGCCGTCCGCGTACGCCGTCGTCATCCCGTCCGCGGGGGGGGTGAGGCCGAAGCCGGCGAAGCCGAAGTATCCGTTGAATTCGCCAGGGTACATGAGGTTGAAGCCGACCGCGTAGTACGTGAGAAGGCCGCAGCAGATCACGAATACGTTCTTGAACAGAATATTCGTGGTGTTCTTGGCGCGCGTCAGCCCGGTTTCGACGGACGCGAAACCGAGATGCATGATGAATACGAGCGCCGTGGCCAGCATCATCCAGACGTTGTTGGCCACAAACTGACCCGCCGACACGCCGTCATCGGCCATCGCCAGAGTCGGGACAAGGAGCCCAAGGGCTCCCAGTGCGAAACTATTCTTGTAGATTTTCTTCATTGGTATGGACCTCCCGGCTTTGGGAACTGATGGGTTCAGATTGCGTGCGCGCCGCGTTCGCCGGTGCGAATGCGTACGGCATCGTCGATGCTGAGAATGAAGATCTTTCCGTCGCCGATGCGCCCGGTGGCGGCCGCCGTGCGAATGGTCTCGGCGATCGCGGGAACGTTGTCGTCGTCGACGAGAAGTTCGAGCTTCACCTTCGGCAGGAAGTCCACGACGTACTCGGCGCCGCGGTAGAGCTCGCTATGTCCGCGTTGCCGACCGAAGCCTTTGACTTCGGAAATGGTCATGCCTTCGACGCCCTCCTTAGTCAGCGCTTCTTTCACTTCGTCGAGCTTAAACGGCTTGATAATGGCTTCGATCTTTTTCATCCCAGACTCCTTACGGTGGGCGCCGCCTTGTAGGGGCGCCTGTGGAGCCTGGATTCAGCAATGCCCGTGCCGCGGGGGGCGGGTGTTCCCATGTGGCGTTTCGGGCACCCGGGAGGGATTGCCTGCTCACAGGACGGGCGGATGCCTGATTTTTGAACAGCAATCGCTCGGCACGACCGTGGAGAGCAGAGCACGCGTGCTCATTGGCGCGCCTGCGGGGCGGTTGCTACCCTTCCACCCCGGATGTCGGCCGAGCTTTCGAAGGCGTACGCACCCAACGAGGTCGAGGATCGTTGGGCCAAGAAGTGGGTGAAGGAAGGGTTTTTCGTCGCGGACGCGGCGGCTCCCGGAGACGCGTTCTCGATGGTGATCCCACCACCGAACGTGACCGGGCACCTCCACTTGGGCCACGCGCTGAACAACACGATCCAGGACGTGTTGCTGCGCTACAAGAAGATGGACGGCTTCAACACGCTCTGGGTGCCCGGCACCGACCACGCGTCGATCGCGACCCAGAACGTCGTCGAGCGACAGCTCGCCGCGCAGGGCACCGATCGCCACACGCTGGGCCGTGAGGCCTTCCTCGACAAGACGTTCGCCTGGAAGAACGAGGTCGCTCCCTACATCATCTCGCAACTCCAGCGGCTCGGGGCCTCGTGTGATTGGACGCGTGAGCGCTTCACGATGGACGAGGGCCTCTCGCGAGCCGTCAGGGAGGTGTTCGTTCGGCTCCACGAAGAGGGGCTGGTCTACCGCGGTCGGCGCCTGATCAACTGGTGCTGTCGCTGCGGCACCGCGCTCTCCGACATCGAGGTCGAGCACCAGGACACCGAGGGGAGCCTCTGGCACCTGCGGTACCCGCTCTCGGACGGCAGTGGCCATGTGACCGTGGCAACGACGCGTCCTGAGACGATGCTCGGCGACACGGCTGTCGCCGTGCACCCCGAGGACGACCGATACGCGGGCCTTGTGGGCAAGACGATTCGTCTCCCGATCCTCGATCGCGAGATCCCGATCATCGCCGACGAGTACGTGGACAAGGAGTTCGGCTCGGGGGCGGTGAAGATCACGCCTGCGCACGACTTCAACGACTTCGACGTCGGGAGTCGGCACGACCTCCCGCAGATCTCCGTGATCGACGAGCAGGGCCGGATGACCGACGAGGCCGGGCCGTACGCCGGGCTCGACCGCGCCGAGTGCCGCACGAAGATCGTTGCCGCGTTCGAGGCCGACGGTGTTCTCGACCACGAAGAGCCGCACGCTCTGGCCGCGAGCGTTTGCTACCGCTGCCGCGAAGTGGTGGAGCCGTTGCTCTCGCTGCAGTGGTTCGTGCGGGCGAAGCCTCTTGCGCAACCGGCAATGCAGGCGGTCCGCGACGGACGTACGAAGTTCTATCCCGAGCACTGGGAGCGCACGTACTTCGCGTGGCTCGAGAATATCCGCGACTGGTGCGTCTCCCGTCAGCTGTGGTGGGGGCACCGGATACCCGCATGGTACTGCGACGCCTGCGGTGAGGATTCCGTTCTCGTCCTCCGCGAAGAGCCGAGCGCCTGTCCGACCTGCGACGGCGAACTCCGCCAGGACGAAGACGTGCTCGACACGTGGTTCTCGAGTGGGCTTTGGCCGTTCTCGACCCTCGGGTGGCCCGATGCGACGCCCGAGCTGCAGAAGTACTACCCGACGCAGGTCCTCGTCACCGGGTTCGACATCATCTTCTTCTGGGTCGCCCGGATGATGATGTTCGGTCTCAAGTTCACCGGCGAGGTCCCGTTCCGCGACGTTTACGTCCACGGCCTCGTGCGCGACGAGTACGGCGACAAGATGAGCAAGAGCAAAGGGAACGTCCGCGACCCGCTCGAGCTCCTCGCGACCTACGGCACGGATGCGCTGCGCTTTACGTTGGTCGCGCAGTCGGCCATGGGCCGCGACATCCGCCTTTCCCTGGAGCGAATCGATGGGAACCGGGCTTTTGCGAACAAAGTCTGGAATGCGGCGCGCTTCACGCACATGCATCTCGACGACTACGATCCGGCGGCCGAGCGTCTCGTCGGGGGCCCGGCGGAGCGTTGGATTCGCACTCGACTCTCGCGGGCTATCGAGGAGTTCCGCGCTGCGCTCGACGGCTATCGGTTCAACGACGCCGCGACGACGATCTACCGATTCCTCTGGAATGAGTTCTGCGACTGGTACGTCGAACTCGCGAAGCTCTCTCTGAACGGCGACGACGCCGACGCGCGTCGCGCTGCCCAGCAGACGCTCGTGGACGTCCTCGACGCGTCGTTGCGGTTGATGCACCCGCTGATGCCGTTTCTCACCGAGGAGGTCTGGCTTTCGCTGCCTCGGGTCGGCGAGCCGCCGGCCAGTGTGGTTCTGACGCCATTTCCGAAGGCCGACGACTTCGCCCGGGACGAGGCCTCCGAGCAGGGTGTGGAGCAACTCATCGCCGTGGTCCGAGCTCTGCGTACGCTTCGGTCGGAGTTGGGCGTGAAGCCGAAGCAGGAGATCGAGGTCCAGGTGGCCGAGGTGGCTGCGGGCTCGTGGGGCGGGGTTGAATCCTTCCGGAGCGCGATCGGATCCCTCGCGCGGGTGGGATCGATGGGGCAGATCGAAGGCGCTGAACGTCCCAAGGGTGCCGCGGTCGCGGTCGCCGGGGGCGTCGAGATGTACGTCCCGATCGCGGGCCTCGTCGACGTCGCCGCCGAACGGGAGCGCCTCGCGAAGGAGATTCAGCGCGTCGAGAAGGATCTCGGTGCGGTTCTCAAGAAGCTCGGGAACGAGTCGTTCATCGCACGGGCCCCGGACGAGATTGTGCAGAAAGAGCGCGGCAAGGCCGCCGAGCTCGAAAGCCGGCGGGACCTGCTGGCGCGTGGGCTCGAGCGTCTCGCCGAGGTTCAGTCGTGAGTCGCGAACTCGGCTCGGGCGTCGATCCGTTCGAGCATCCGAGTACCGGGGCGCTGATCGCGGCGGCGCTCGCCGAGGATGTCGGGCGCGGAGACGTCACGAGTCTGGTGACGATTCCGCCCGCAGACGCTGGTGCGGCAAGGCTCGTAGCGCGCGAGGATTGCGTCGTCGCCGGCCTGCCGCTGATCGAGCGGATCTACGGCGCGCTGGTGGGGCCCGGTGTCGTTTCCGTAAATCTGCGCGTTCGCGAGGGCGCGTCGGTCAAAGCGGGGCGGGCTCTCGCGGAGCTTCGTGGGCCACTGGCGACGATCCTTACGGGCGAGCGACTCGCCCTGAACTTCCTTCAGCAGCTCTGCGGAACGGCGACCGTCACGAGCCGCTTCGTCGATGCGGTCGAGGGCACCGGCGCCGAGATTCTCGACACGCGCAAGACGATCCCGGGCCTCCGTCTTCTCCAGAAGTACGCGGTTCGGGTCGGCGGAGGTCGGAACCACCGGTTCGGTCTGGATGATGGTATTCTGATCAAGGATAACCACGTGGCCGCGTGCGGTTCGGTTCGGGCCGCCGTCGAGCGGGCGCGTCGTGGTGCCCCGCACGGTCTTCGGGTGGAAGTCGAGTGCGACCGGCTCGACCAGGTGAAGCAAGCGCTCGCCGCCGGCGCCGACGTGGTGCTCCTCGACAACATGACGCCGGCCGTGGTGGGACGCGCACACGCGCTCATCGCGGGGCGCGCTGTCGTGGAAGTCTCGGGCGGTATCGGACTCGACAATGTTCGCAAGTACGCGGAGCGCGGTCCTGCGTTGATCTCAGTCGGCGGTCTCACGCACTCGGCGCGGGCCATCGACCTCTCGCTCGAGGTCAAAGGCGCCAGGGCGGGCCGCAAGAAGTGATCGACGAAGCGCTGCTCGAGACCCTGCAGGGTGGTGCGTGGTGCTCCGGTGCGGAGATCGGGACACGCATCGGCGTGTCTCGGACGGCTGTCTGGAAGAAGATCGAGGCGCTTCGGGAACGGGGCTACTCGATCGAGGCGATGGCCGGTCGTGGATACCGCTTGCTCGGAGGACCGGACAGACTGCTGCCGACTGAGGTCCGCCGTCATCTGACGGCGAAGCGACTCGGCATGGACATCGTGCACCGCGAAGAGGTCGATTCGACGAACAGGTTGGCGGGGGAGCTTGCGCGCGGTGGCGCCCCCGAGGGTACCGTGGTGGTCGCCGAGGCGCAGACCGCAGGGCGAGGTCGCCTCGGGCGAGAGTGGACCTCACCCTCGAATCTGAATCTGTATCTGTCTGTGGTGCTCCGTCCGCCCGTCGCGCCGGTGGACGTCACGTCGTTGTCCCTGGTGGCCGCCATCGCGGTCGCCGAGGCGATCCTGTCCACGACCGACTTACGATCCGGGATCAAGTGGCCGAACGACGTCCTTCTCGGCCAGCGAAAAGTCTGCGGGATCTTGACCGAGATGGATGCGGAGTCGGACCGGGTCCGGTTTCTGGTCCTCGGGATCGGGGTAAATTTGAACGCGACCGCCCGGGATTTTCCTCCCGAGCTACGCCGCAAGGCGTCGAGCCTGCGTATTGCCACGCGCCGGCGAATCGACCGGGCCGCGTTCACGGGCGCTCTCTTGAACGAGCTCGAGGTTGTTTACGACCAGTTCGTGGCCGGCGGTTTTCCCGCCGTGCAGAAGGCCTACGAGGCGTATCACTGCCTCCCGGGGCGTCGCGTGCGCGTCGAGGGGGCCGGAAACCCCCGGGGAGTGGTCCGGGGCGTGGCTCCGGACGGGGCGCTCCTGGTCGAGACGGCCGACGGCGTCGTCCGGGTCTCCTCCGGCGAGGTGACGCTCCGCGGCACGTATCGTTCCTAATTCCCTTGCGCGAGATGCGTCCCGTGACTTAGTCTCGGCGCCGCTCGGATGTTGCTCGCGATCGACGTCGGGAACACTCACACGGTACTGGGTTTGTTCGAAGGGGATACGCTGCGCAGACGCTGGCGTATCGTCACAGAACACTCTCGTACGGCGGATGAGTACAGTGTGGTGCTCTGGAATCTCACCCGCATGAGCGGCGTCGAGGCCGGTCAAATCCAGGGGATTATCGTATCCAACGTGGTGCCGCCGCTCCAGTCGGTGGTGGAGGCGATGTGCACCGAGACCTTCGGTCAGAGCCCTCTGGTGGTCGGACCCGGCATCCGCACCGGGATGCCCATCCTCTACGACAACCCCCGTGAGGTCGGCGCCGACCGCATCGTGAACGCGGTGGCCGCCTACGAGCGGAATCACGACGTCTCGATCGTGGTGGACTTCGGCACGGCGACGACCTTCGATGTCGTCTCGAAGCGCGGTGAGTACCTTGGGGGAGTGATCGCTCCGGGCGTCGGGATCTCTCTCGACGCTCTGTTCTCCCGCACGGCCAAGCTCCAGGCAGTGGAACTCGTGCGGCCGCCGAAGGTTATCGGCCGGAATACCGTCAACTCGATCCAATCGGGCGTGTACTTTGGGTACGTCGCGATGGTCGACGGAATGGTTCGGCGGATCCAGGAGGAGTTGGGCGAGCCGGCGACCGTGACCGCGACCGGTGGTTTCGGACAACTGATTGCCTCCGAGTCGGAGACGATCGACGACGTGAACGAATTCTTGACGCTCGAAGGTCTGCGTCTCATCTTCGAGCGGAATCGGTAGGGAACCGGGCATGGCCGCTCTTGACCCTGCACGCATTCGAAACCTCGTGTTGATCGGACACGGTGGCGTTGGGAAGACGACCCTCGGTGAGGCGCTCCTTCTGACAGCCGGCCAAACGAATAGTCGCGGAGTTACGGCGGACCGCACCTCGAACTTCGACACGGAGCCTGAGGAGGAGGCGCGCGGCCACTCCATGTTCTCCGCGTTCCATCACCTCACCTGGAAGGACCAGGCCATCAACATCGTCGACTGCCCGGGCGCGAACGCGTTCGTGCACGACGCGAGTGCCGTGTTGCAGGGCGCGACGACGGCGGTGCTCGTCGTGTCGTCGCACGGGGAAACCCGCGGCGAGGACGAGAAGGTACTGAGCTGGGTGGCCGACGGATCGGTTCCGCGCATCGCTTTCGTCACAGGGATGGATCACGAGCGAGCCGATTTCGAGCGGGCGCGCGAAGCTCTGACCGTCGGGCTCGAACTGAAGCCGGTGGCTCTTCACCTGCCGATCGGCGCCGGAGACGGCTTCGTCGGCATCGTGGACGTTCTCCATCAGAAGGCGCTGCTCGGGCAGGGGGAGAAGGGGCAGTCCAAGCAAGCGCCGATCCCCGACGACCTCGTCGAAGCGGCGGAGAGCGCTCGGGAGCAGTTGGTCGAGGCCGTTGCCGAGGCGGACGACGACCTGCTGGAGAAGTACCTCGAAGAAGGCGAACTGGGTCAAGAGGAGCTCCGCGCCGGCCTCGTTTCCGGCATCGCGTCGGGGGCACTGCTCCCGCTGCTGTGCGGCTCGGGCGAGAAGGCGTTCGGCGTCGGGACCTTTCTCGACTTCATTGCGGAGGACTGTCCCTCGGCTGCGGACCTGCCGCCGGCGCTCGGCGACGATCCGAAGACCGGGGATGAAATCCTCCGAGCGGCCGACCTGAACGAGCCGTTCTCGGCGCAGATCATCCGGACCCTGATCGATCCGTTCGCGGGCAAGCTGTCCGTGATGCGTGTGTTCTCAGGCAAGGTCGCCGCGGACAGCCCGATCTTCAACTCGACGCGCGCGGAAAAGGAGAAGCTCGGCCACCTCTTCCGACTCGAGGGGAAGAAGCAGGTGGCCGTCACGGAGGCGGTTGCGGGAGACCTCGTCGCCGTCGCGAAGCTCAAGGTCGGCAACACCGGCGACACCCTGTGTGATGAGAAGGTGCACACCTACTATCCGCTGCTTCGCAGCTTCGAGCCGGCCATCTCTTTTGCACTCGAGGCGAAGAACAAGGGCGAAGAAGACAAGGTCATGGTTGGCCTCCAGCGACTGCAGGAGGAAGATCCCGCGATCCACCTCGACCGTGATCCGGAGTCGAAGGAGATCATGCTCGGCGCAATGGGCCAGCTGCACGTCGACCTCGTCGTCGAGCGCTTGAAGCGGAAGTTCGGCGCTGAGGTGCTCCTTTCGGCTCCGAAGATCCCGTACCGCGAGACCGTCCGTTCGCGCTCGCAAGCCGAGGGCAGGCTCAAGAAGCAGACCGGAGGACACGGCCAGTTCGCGCTCGCACAACTCGAGATCGAGCCTCTGCCCCGCGGGGCGGGCTTCGAGTTCGTCGATAAGGTCGTGGGCGGCTCGGTGCCGCGGAACTTCATCCCGGCGGTCGAGAAGGGCGTCATCGAGACGATGCGCAAAGGCGCGCTCGGTGGGTACCCGGTCGTCGATGTGCGCGTCACGCTCTACGACGGGAAGCACCACGACGTGGATTCGTCCGAGATGGCCTTCAAGCTGGCCGCGGCGATGGGCTTCAAGGCGGCATTCGAAAAGGCGAAGCCGGTGATTCTGGAGCCCATCATGGCCATTGACGTGAGTGTGCCCGACGAGGCCATGGGCGATGTGCTCGGCGACGTGAATTCGAGGCGCGGCAAGGTGCAGGGCGTCGAGCCCAAAGGGCATGGTCAGGTCATCAAGGCGATGATTCCGATGGCTGAGATCCTGACCTACGCGCCGGATCTGAACTCCATGACCGGCGGCCGGGGTTCGTTCCACGTGGAGTTCTCGCACTACGAAGAACTCCCGTCGCACTTCGCAGAGAAGATCGCGTGGGCTAAAAAGCAATCGGAAGGTTCTTGAGCAATCCGCCGCGGCCGGGCTCGCTTGGCGCGCCGGCGGACCCCATGGCGAAGGACCCCGAGGTCGTCGCAGTGCTCGAAGGGCGGGACACGATCCAATTGGATTCCGAGTTGGTCACCGAGCCGGCTCCCCCCGAACGCAAGGAGTCCGTATTTGGGCGCGTGCGCAAGATGTCGGTACCCGAGCGCCTGAAACTCGCTATGTCGGGGAACAAGGAGGCGCGGCAGGTCCTGGCGCGGGATCCGGTCCGGATGATCCAGACCGGTGTGTTGAAGAATCCGCGGGTCACTCTCGAAGAGGCGCTCGCGATGGCGAAGAACCGAAGCCTACACGGCGACCTGCTTCGGATCATCGCGAACCACCGCGAATGGGTCCGACACTACGCCGTGCGGTTGGCCCTCGTGCAGAATCCGAAGACACCTTTGCAGATCGCGCTCACGTTGCTGAGCGGCATTCGTGAGCGCGACATGCGGCTGCTTGCGCGCTCGAAGAACGTCGCGTCCGTGTTGCAGCAGCAGGCGAAGCGGAACCTGCTGCGGAAAGGCGGGAAGTAGGGCGCGTCAAGGCGTCGGCGTTGCCTCCGTCGATGGCGTCGGCGTGGCGGTGGGGGACCGGAAGGTTCGAATGACACCGGCCGTCGCCGTCTGGGTCTCGAAGTCGATGTCGATGCCCGAGATCGACGCGGTCCAGCCGCGTAGGATGTCCTGCAGCTTGTTGTCCGGGTCGGACAACTGGGCGAACTCGTCGCCCGGTTCGATCCTGCCGCACCGGCCTTCGTTCCTGCGGCAAATCCAGAAGGCCAGGTCG
Source organism: Candidatus Binatia bacterium (assembly GCA_029243485.1). NCBI lineage: Bacteria > Candidatus Binatota > Binatia (SeqCode) > Binatia bacterium. Next base: position 125,876 of record JAQWRY010000007.1, read on the forward strand.
AGAGAGGACGTCGCATCCACCGTGATCCGGAAGTCGAAGTTACCCGCCGAATCGGGGTAGGCCTCACCGGTTGGAAGGCAGCTCGTGAACTCTTCGGGTGGCGCGTCGCTGGGCAGGTCGATGCAGCCGATCGAGAGGATGGACTCGATCGGATCGCGGGTGTCGAAGCTGAGGATGTTTCCGCTCACAGTGAGGACCTGGGGTGCACCCGGCGTGGGTGTCGGGACCGCCTCGCAGTTCAGGCAAATGTCGTCGCCGCCGCACTGAACAATCGCCAGCGCGAGAAGCGCCAGCCCGACTACCTGCCCCAAAATCCGCATCACCTGAAAACTCTAGGGGCGCTTGAGGAAACCGTCAAACGGGTTCCCCGGCCCCGGTAGCGCGGGGCGGAGCGGCTCGTTAGACGACTGTTCGCGTTGGCGGTCCAATCCATCCGCCACTTCAGCAGGAGGAAGACCAAAAATGGCTCGTAAGAAGATCGCCCTGATCGGGGCAGGCAATATCGGCGGAACCATCGCGCACATGGCGGCGCTCAAGCAGCTCGGCGACGTGGTGCTCTACGACGTCGTCGAGGGCATGCCCCAGGGCAAGGCGCTCGATCTCACCGAGTCGGGCCCGATTGATCTGTTCGACGTCGACGTCACGGGATCGAACGACGTCAAGGACATCGGCGGCGCCGACGTCTGTATTGTCACCTCGGGCCTCGCTCGCAAGCCGGGCATGAGCCGGGACGACCTGCTGGGCATCAACGCGAAGATCATCTCGGAGGTCGCCGCGGGCATCAAGACGCACGCCCCCGACGCGCTCGTGATCGTTCTCACGAACCCGCTCGACGCCATGGTCACGCTGATGAAGCGCCAGACCGGCTTCGCCAAGCAGAAGGTCGTCGGCATGGCCGGAGTGCTCGACTCGGCGCGGTACAGCTCGTTCCTCGCGATGGAGCTGAACGTCTCGGTGAAGAGCGTGCAGGCGCTGGTCCTCGGCGGTCACGGCGACGACATGGTCCCGGTTCGCTCGAGCTGCACGGTCGGCGGCGTTCCTGTCGATCGGCTCATCTCGGCCGAGCGTCTCGAGGCCATCGAAGAGCGCACCCGTAAGGCGGGCGGCGAGATCGTCGGTCTCTTGAAGACCGGTTCGGCCTACTACTCGCCGGCGGCGGCTGCGGTTCGTATGGCCGAGTCGTACCTGCTCGACAAGAAAGAGATCCTGCCGTGCGCGGCGTATCTCGAGGGCGAGTACGGATGCTCGGACCTCTACCTCGGAGTGCCGGTGCAGATCGGTGCCGGCGGCGTCGAGAAGGTCGTCGAGGTGGAACTCACCGACAAGGAGAAGGAAGAGGTCAAGGTGTCTGCTTCTCATGTCGGCGACCTCGTTGGTGCGCTCGACAAGGTCCTGGCCTCTTAAGTCTCCAGCGCGGGGGCCGAGTCGATGGATTGCGCAGCGATCGATTTCGGAGGCTCGGTCACCGACGTGGTCTTGCGTCGTGGAGACGGGTCGGAGGTGCTCCGGGCCGAGCAGGCGGTGGAACGCCCGACGGCGGCTGATGTCCGTCGCCTGCTCGAGGGCGTGTCCGCGGGGGCGGTTCCGCCGACGCTCGTGGCCGTCACTGGTGGTCGTTCCGGCGCGCTGACCGAGGATGTCGACGGCATTCCTCTCGTCGCGGTCGACGAGGCGGCCGCCACGGCGGTGGGTGCGGTACGCACGGGGATTGCGACGCCCGCGGTTGTCGTCAGCCTCGGCACGGGAACCGGGATCGTCCTGGCGCGCCCGCCCAAGGAGCCCGAGCGCCTGATCGGAAGTGGTGTCGGTGGGGGGACGTTGATCGGCCTCGCTCGACTGCTTCTCGGCACCGAGAATGTCGAAGAGATCGGCGCGCTCGTGCAGAAAGGCGACCCTGCCCGCTGTGACCTAAGCGTGGGGGACATCGTGGGGCAGGGCGTCGGCCCGGTTCGCGCCGACGCGACGGCCGCGCACTTCGGCCGGCTCACGCGTTCGGATGGTTCGACGCGTCCCGAAGACGTGGCGGCGGCCCTGGTGCGGCTGGTCGGCCAGACCGCCCTCAGACTCGCGATCGACTCGGTCCTGATGCACCAGGCCGTCGGCATCGTTCTCGTCGGTCACGTACTCGATATTCCCGGCTTCCGCGAGTCGATTCTGAGCACACCAGGGGTCGAATCGAGTTTCGTGCACATGCCCGCGGATCCGGGCTTCGCCGTTGCGCAGGGAGCGCTCGACGTGGCGCTCGCCGGGCGTCCCGACCTGGCAGGCTAGAGGGGCGTATGCCATGAGACACGAGGTTCAGCTCACAACGGTCGAGGCGACATGAACATCCACGAACATCAGGGCAAAGAGATCCTCGCACGCTATGGCGTCGCGACGCTGAAGGGCGTCATGACCACCTCGGCGCAAGGGGCACGCGAAGCGGTGGAAGCGATCGGCGGCGATGGTCCGTGGGTCGTGAAGGCGCAGATTCACGCAGGCGGTCGAGGGAAGGCCGGTGGCGTCAAGCTCGTGAAGAGCGCAGAAGAAGCGGAGACCTTTGCGGCTTCCCTTCTCGGCAAAACTCTCGTCACGCACCAGACCGGTCCCGAAGGGCGCGTCGTTCGACGCCTCTTCGTGGAGCAGGGCTGTGCCATCGATCGCGAGCTGTACCTGGGCTTCGCGCTCGATCGCGACACGAGCCTCGTCACGGCGATTGCGTCGGCCGAGGGCGGAGTCGAAATCGAAGAGGTCGCCGCAAAGACGCCGGAGAAGATCCTGCGCGAGGCCATTCGCCCCGAGGTCGGCTGTCAGAGCTATCAGGGCCGCAAGATCGGCAAGGCTCTCGGTCTGCCGCAGAAGAGCCTCGGCAAGTTCGCCAAGTTCCTCTCGGCTCTCTACGAGGCGTACGTTGCGACCGACGCGGCGCTGATCGAGATCAATCCTCTCGTTCTCACGAAGGATGGCGACCTCGTCGCTCTCGATGCGAAGATGGGCTTCGACGACAACGCGCTCTTCCGCCACGCGGACCTTCGCGAACTGCGTGATCCCGACGAAGAGGATCCCCGCGAACAGCAGGCGCAAGAGTACGATCTCTCCTACATCGCGCTCGACGGTTCGATCGGCTGCATGGTGAACGGCGCCGGTCTCGCGATGGCGACCATGGACATCGTGAAACTCGCCGGTGCGGCGCCTGCGAACTTCCTGGATGTAGGGGGCGGCGCGGACGCGAAGAAGGTCGCAGCGGCCTTCCGGATCATTCTCGCTGACACGAGCGTCAAGGCGGTTCTGATCAACATCTTCGGTGGCATCATGCAGTGCGACGTCCTCGCGACCGGTGTCGTGCAGGCCGCCAGCGAGATGAAGCTGGCCGTGCCGGTCGTCTGCCGGCTGGAAGGCACCAACGTCGATGAGGGCCGTAAGATCCTCGCCGATTCCGGACTCAACATCATCACCGCGGCCGACATGGCCGACGCGGCGAAGAAGGTCGTCGAGGCGTCCAAATGAGCATCCTCGTCGGAAAAGACACCAAGGTCGTTACCCAGGGTATCACCGGGTCGACGGGGCAGTTTCACACGCGCACCTGTCGCGACTACGGCACCCAGATGGTCGCCGGAGTCACGCCCGGCAAGGGCGGCGGCGACTTCGAGAGCATTCCGATCTACGACACGGTAGGTGAGGCCCGCGAAGCGACCGGCTGCAATGCCAGCGTGATCTACGTCCCGCCGCCCTTCGCGGCGGACGCGATCATGGAGGCGGCCGACGCGGGCGTCGAGCTCGTCATCTGCATCACCGAGGGCATTCCAGTCCTCGACATGGTGAAGGTGAAGCGCTTTCTCGCCGGCTCGAAAACGCGCCTCATCGGGCCGAACTGCCCGGGCGTCATCACGCCGGGCGAGTGCAAGATCGGCATCATGCCGGGCTACATTCACCAGGCCGGCAAGATCGGCGTCGTGTCGCGTAGCGGCACGCTCACGTACGAGGCTGTGCATCAGCTCACTCAGCTCGGCATCGGGCAGTCGACCTGCGTCGGCATCGGTGGCGATCCGGTGAACGGCACGGGCTTCATCGACGTGCTCGAGCTCTACAACGCTGATCCGGATACCGACGGCGTCATCATGATCGGTGAGATCGGTGGTTCGGCCGAAGAAGAAGCGGCGGAATACGTAAAGCGAGAGATGAAGAAGCCCGTCGCGGGCTTCATCGCCGGCCAGACCGCTCCCGAGGGGAAGCGGATGGGGCACGCCGGGGCGATCATCTCCGGAGGCAAGGGAACCGCCGCGGACAAGATCGAGGCGATGAACGCAGCCGGCATCAAGGTTGCGGCGAGCCCGGCCGATCTCGGCATCACGTTGAAGGAAGCGATGGGCGCCTGAGCGCCTCGCGATTCAAAGGACCAGACTCATGGCGGACAGAACTTTTTCAATCGTAAAGCCGGACGCGGTTGCCAAGCATGGCATCGGCCCGGTCCTCGCACGGATCGAAGAGGGCGGCCTTCGCGTGGTCGCCGGCCGGATGACGCGCCTCACGCGCGCGCAGGCCGAGTCATTCTATGCGGTTCACAAAGAGCGTCCGTTCTACTCGGACCTCTGCGACTTCATGACCTCCGGCCCCGTGTTCGTTTCGGTGCTCGAAGGCGACAATGCCATTGCGCGGTACCGTGAGATCCTCGGCGCGACGAATCCGGCGGATGCTGCGGCTGGAACCGTTCGTGCCGACTTCGGCACCGACGTCGAGAAGAACGCTGCGCACGGCTCGGACGGACCGGATACCGCGAAGGAGGAGATCAGCTTCTTCTTTCCGGCCGCCGATCTGAGCTGAACCGAAGCCCGTTTCACGGGAGGCCCCGATGCAGCCCGTCCACGCGCTCGATCCCAATTCCGCGGAGAATCTCGTGGCCGAGTTGGGTCTTCCGCGTTATCGGGCGGGCCAGCTCCTCTCCTGGGTCTACCGCCGCGGGGTCGCCGACCCCGAGGAAATGACTGACCTACCGGCCGCCGCTCGCGCGACTCTGCGCGAGCACCTGAGCGGGGCGGCGGTCTCGTCGCCGGACGTCCAGGAGTCCTCCGACGGGACGCGCAAGCTGGCGGTGCGTCTCGCCGACGGCGAGGTGATCGAGAGTGTGCTGATCCCCGACCGGGAACGGCTCACGTTGTGTGTCTCCTCCCAGGTGGGTTGCGCGATGGGGTGTACGTTCTGCGCGACCGCTCGTCTCGGGTTGAAGCGTCATCTGCGTGTGGAGGAGATCGTCGGTCAGATCGTACTCGCGCGCGAAGTCGCCGCGACCATGGGGCCGGAGGGGAGGCCTCTCACGAACCTCGTCTTCATGGGGATGGGTGAGCCGCTGCACAATCTGGACGCCCTCTTGCCGGCCATCGAGATTCTCACGTCGCAGTGGGGCCTCGGTATCTCATCGCGGCGGATAACCGTATCGACTGTCGGACTCGTCCCTGAGATGCGTCGCCTCCTCGAGAGCACGAAGGTCAGCCTCGCCGTTTCGCTCGGCGCGACGACCGAGGAGAAGCGTCGCGAACTCATGCCTGTGACGCGCAAGTACAGCTTGGCCCAGCTTCTCGATGCGTGCCGAAAGCTCCCGCTGCCGCGCCGAAAGCGCATTACCTTCGAGTACACCCTGCTCACGGGCGAGAACGACGCAGACGAGGACGCGCGTCGCCTGGTGGCCTTGCTCCACGGCATCCGAGCGAAGGTGAACCTCATCTACTGGAACCCGTTCCCGGGAGCTGACTACGTACGCGCCACCCGTGACCGGACGCACCGATTCCAGCGGATCCTGCTCGATCACGGCGTCCACGCGAGCATCCGTGAGAGTCGCGGCCCGGACATCGCAGCCGCGTGCGGCCAGCTGGCCGCGCAAAGCCCTGCGGAGCCCTCGGGGGCGACGCCAACCCCGGAAGGCGTGGACCCGTCCTCCTAATTGCCCCACCTGGGGCCTTGTGCGAAAGCTCGACAACTCATGTCAGAAGATACGCGCGCGACCCTCGGGGTCATCGGTGGAAGTGGTCTCTACGATCTGGACGATTTGTCGGACGTCCGGCGTGTGCGTCTGGCGACGCCTTTCGGAGATCCGTCGGACGAATTGGTGCTCGGTACGATCGGTGACGTCGAATTGGCGTTCCTCCCGCGACACGGGCGGGGGCACCGTATCCTGCCCAGCGAGCTGAACTTCCGGGCAAACATTCACGCGATGAAGCAATTGGGCGTGACCCAGTTGTTGTCGGTGGGCGCGGTGGGCTCGCTGAAGGAGGAGATTGCGCCGGGGCACGTCGTCGTGCCGGATCAGTTCATCGACCGCTCGGTCGGACGTACGGCGACCTTCTTCGGGGAAGGTATCGTCGCACATGTGCAGTTCGGTGATCCGGTCTGTGCCGCGCTTGCGGACGCGACCGCGGGCGCCGCGCGCGGCGCCGGGGCCGAGAACATCCACGTCGGCGGCACGTACGTGAACATGAATGGACCGCAGTTCTCCACCCGCGCAGAATCGAATCTCTATCGCTCGTGGGGCGCGTCGATCATCGGCATGACGAATCTGCAGGAGGCGAAGCTCGCCCGCGAAGCCGAGATGTGTTTCGCGAGCCTGTCGCTCTGCACCGACTACGATTGCTGGCACGAGAGCGAGGAAGAGGTCGACGTCAGCGCGATCCTGGAAGTGCTGCGCGCGAACGCGCGTCTCGCCGCGAAGACGGTCGGCGAGTTGGCGGCCACGCTGCCGGCCGGTGATTGTGCTTGTCGACACGCTCTGGACGGCGCGATCATCTCCGATCTCGCTGCGATTCCCGCCGAGGCGCGCGAGAGGTTGCGCGTGATCGCCGGGAAGTATCTATGACGGGGGGCGTGGCACAGAGCACCTGCGATTTGTCGGTCGTCGTCCCCTTCTACGAAGAGGAGGAGGCGATCGAGCCCTTCTTCTCCGAACTCCTGTCGGTGCTCGATCGTTTGGACACCAAGTCCGAGGTCGTGGCGGTCGACGATGGTTCGCGCGATCAGACCTTCGAGCGGCTCCGTACCGTTCATGAGGGGGATCCCCGTGTGCGGGTCGTCCGGCTGCGCCGGAATTTCGGTCAAACGGCCGGCCTGGCGGCGGGCTTCGAGCACGCGCGCGGGCGCGTCGTCGTGACGATGGACGGCGACCTCCAGAACGACCCTGCGGACATCCCGCGGCTTCTGGCCGAGTTAGATGCCGGCGCCGACGTGGTCTCGGGGTGGCGCCACGACCGCAAGGACGCGCAGTTGCACCGCGTCCTCCCGTCCAAGGTCGCGAACTGGATCATTTCTACGGTCACCTCGGTGCACCTGCACGACTATGGCTGCGGCATCAAGGCGTACAAGCGGGATGTCGTGTCGGAGCTGCGCCTCTACGGAGAGATGCACCGATTCCTTCCGGCCATCGCCGCCGACCTCGGTGCGCGCGTGACTGAGCTTCAGGTGAATCACCGTGCACGCACTCTGGGGAAGTCGAAGTACGGTCTGACCCGCACGATCCGTGTGATCCTGGACCTGGTCACCGTGAAGTTCCTCTCGGACTTCTCGACGCGACCGATTCAGGTCTTCGGACTTTTCGGCCTCGCCGTCACGCTGGCCGGCGGGTTGCTGCTCGCGTTCCTCGGGCTCGAGCGGATCTTTCTCGGCGTCGAACTCGGTGGACGCCCGATCGTTCTCCTCGCCATCGTACTGCTGATCACCGGCCTGCAGTTCATCACGTTCGGGTTGCTCGGCGAGATGCTCGCGCGGACCTACCACGAGTCGCAGGGGAAGCCGGTCTACGTGGTCGGTGAGACTCTCGACCCGGACCGGACGCCAGGCTCGGAGACTTAGGCTTTGCCGCGGATCGGGCTCGATGCTCGGATGCTCCACAACGGTGGCATTGGGCGATATATCGGAGAGTTGCTCGAAGCCTATCCGGGTCTCGTGCGGAACGAGGAGATCGTCGTGTTCGCGCACCCACGCGACCATGTCGAAGTACGGCGGCGGGCACCCGGCATCGAGATCGTTCCGGTCACGGCCCCGATCTACTCCCTGCGAGAACACGTAGAGGTCGCGTGGCAGGTGCGTCGCGCGGAGTTGGATCTCCTGCACGTTCCCCACTATGTCCCACCGCTCGGAGTGAACTGCGCGATGGTCGTGACGATCCACGACCTGATCCACATGCAGTTCCCGCGGTCGCGGATCCACTCGTTTTACTGCCGGCGGATGATGGCCGAGGTTCGCAGGCGGGTGGCTCTGGTCCTGACCCCGTCTCTGGCCGTGGCCCACGACGTCGAAGAGTTCGGCGGGATTGAGCCCGACCGGATCCGGGTCGTCTACAACGGCGTCTCGCCGGGTTGGGGAGCCCCGAATTCCGGCCCCGAGGTGGACGCGTTCCTGCGGCGCCTGCGACTCGAGCCCCCCTACGTTCTGAATGTGACCAATGGGCTGCCTCATAAGGGCCTGCGAACCCTGCTCGCGGCGTTTCGGGACCTGCTCCCGGAGGCGGTCCGGGCCGATCCGCGGGGACTGCGGCTCGTCCTGGCTGGGCAGGGCTCCGATCGCCCCGAAGTACGGGAGGAAATCGCGGAGTGCGGGCTCCCGCCCGACACGGTCCTGCCCCTCGGCGGCCTGTCCGAACGAGAGATGCGCTTGGCCTATGCTTCCGCCACGGCAGTCGTTGTGGCCTCGGAACATGAGGGGTTTGGCCTCCCGGCCCTGGAGGGCATGGCCGCCGGCGTGCCGGTGGTTGCCTCGGATGCCGGGGGACTCCCCGAGGTGGTCGGCGACGCCGGCCTCCTGTTTCCCTCAGGATCGGTTGCCCACCTGCGAGAGGCGCTCTATACAGTAGCCTTCGAGCTCCAGGGGGATGAGCGCGAAGAGCTGGTGCAATGTGGATGGGACCAAGCCGACCGATTCACATGGGAAGGCACCGCCCGAGCAACGCTGGCCGCCTATGAGCGCGCACTCGCGAGCGTGACGTGAACCAGACACGGTGGCAACAGGGAGCCCGCGGCATCCGCCGCGCGATCGGGCCTCGGGGACGGTTCTGCCCGTGCTGAAAGAGCGTCGACAGCTGTTCAGCGGGCTCTTCGTGGGTGCTGATCTGCTCATGATCGGTCTCTCCTTCGTGGTCGCTTACGCCCTGCGCTTCTACGTCCCGCTCGTGCCGGTGACCAAGGGAGTTCCGCCCGCCGAGAACTACCTCGCCTTGTTGCCTGTCGTCTTCGCGATCTGGGGGCTCGTCTTCCAGGCGCACGGTCTCTACGACCCAATGCGCGGAGCGAGCGAATCGTCTGAGCGTCGTCTGATCATCCGGGCGTCGTCTCTTGCAATGTTGATCTTCACCGCGGTGAGTTTCCTCGGGATCGAGAAGGCTTTCTCGCTCTCGAGGCTAACGCTGCTGTTTTTCTACGTCTTGGTGACCGGAGCGGTCGTGCTCGAGCGTGCAGCCCTGCGCGAAGTTCTGCGGGAGGCGCGCCGGTGTGGATACAACCTGCGCCACGTCCTGATCGTGGGGGACGGCGAGTTGGGCCGCGCCGTCCAGGAGCGGATGGTCCGTCATCCGGAGTTCGGGCTCAAGGTAAGGGGGTTCCTGGCCGAAGATCATCTGAGGGTCGGTGGGTTCGTGGGCTCGACCCCGATCTGCGGACAATGGGACGAGTTGGAGGAGATCGTAGAGCGAGACGACATCGATCAGGTGGTGTTTGCGATCCCGTTCGAGTCCCTGCCGGAGTTGGGCGGACTGATCAAGAAACTCGACGAGGCCGCCGTGGACGTCAAGGTGGTTCCGGACGTCGATCGCTTCGTGAGCTTGCGGAGCGGCATCGAGGAGTTCGGTGGTCTTCCGCTGATCTCGTTGCGTGCGACGCCGCTCATGGGTTGGAGTCGGGTGGCGAAGAGAGCGATGGACTTCTGCCTCGCGGTGATGGTGTTGGTTCTCTTATCGCCGTTCCTCCTTCTGATCGCGGCGGCCGTGAGGCTGTCGACGCCCGGCCCGGCCTTGTTCGCGCAGGATCGGATGGGTTTGGACGGACGCGTCTTCCGGGTTTGGAAGTTCCGCACGATGGGGGTGGACGCGGAGGCCGACACTGGCCCCGTCTGGGCGACGGAGAACGACCCGAGGCGGACGACGGTGGGACGCGTTCTGCGACGCTTCTCCCTCGACGAGCTGCCACAGCTTTTGAACGTGCTTCGTGGCGAGATGAGCCTGGTTGGCCCCCGCCCGGAACGGCCCGTGTTCATCGAGGACTTCCGCTCTCGCGTTCCGAAGTACATGCTTCGCCACATGGTTCAGGCCGGAATGACCGGCTGGGCTCAGGTGAATGGCTGGCGCGGAAACACATCGATCGAGCAGCGGATCGAACACGACTTGTATTACATCGAGAACTGGTCGCTGCGCCTGGATCTGAAGATTCTGGTGCTGACCTTCGTACGCGGGTTCGCTGGCAAGAACGCGTACTGAGCGAGGCGGCGGACACCCCGCCGATCAAGCTTCCCCCTGACGGCGGCATTGCCCGCTGGGAGATTCGTGAATGAGGATCTGTGTAGTTGGGACCGGCTATGTCGGTCTCGTGGCAGGAACATGCTTCGCCGAGTGCGGCAACGACGTCATCTGTGTGGACGTGGTGCCCGAGAAGATCGCTGCGCTCGAGCGGTGTGAGATCCCGATCTATGAGCCGGGGCTCGAAGAACTCGTCCGTCGAAACAGCGAGGAGCATCGCCTCTCGTTCACGATCGATCTGAAGACGGCTGTCCAAGCGTCGGAGATCTGCATCATCGCGGTGGGTACCCCGATGGGTCGTTCCGGGGCCGCGGACCTGTCCGCGGTGATGGCCGTTGCGAAGTCGATGGCCGAGGCTGCGAACGGCGACAAGGTCGTTGTGATCAAGAGCACGGTTCCCGTGGGTACTGCCGACCGGGTGCGTCGCGTTCTCGAAGAGAACACGAGCCACTCGATGGAAGTCGTTTCGAATCCCGAGTTTATGAAGGAAGGCGCAGCGATCGACGACTTCATGAAGCCCGACCGTGTCGTCATCGGTGGGCGCGACGAAGCCGCTCTCGGAAGACTGAAGGAGCTCTATTCTCCGCTCGTTCGCACGGACAATCCGATCCTTTCGATGGACAATCGCTCCGCCGAGATGACGAAGTACGCGGCCAACGCGCTGCTCGCGACGCGAATCTCGTTCGTGAACGAAATGGCGAACCTCTGTGAAAAGGTTGGCGCGGATGTCGGGATGGTTCGCCGAGGCATCGGTCACGATCGCCGGATTGGTCATCACTTCCTGTTTCCGGGTGTCGGGTACGGGGGGAGTTGTTTCCCAAAGGACGTCCAGGCGGTCATCAGCACCGCGCAGGACTACCAGATCGACTTCACGCTGCTTCGGGCCGTGGAGGACGTGAACGATCGTCAGAAGCGGCTTCTGGTCGGCAAGGTTCTCGACCACTTCGGTGGCGACGTGACCGGCAAGCGCTTCGCGATCTGGGGATTGGCGTTCAAGCCTCGGACCGACGACATGCGCGAGGCGCCTGCGGTCATCATCATCGAGCGCCTGCTCGCCGCGGGAGCGGAGATCGCCGTTCACGATCCGGAGGCCATGGACGAAGCGAAGAAGATGTTTGGAGATCGGCTGACGTATCACCGGCTGAACTACGATGCGCTGGAGGGCGCGGACGCACTGATAATCGTGACGGAGTGGAATGAGTTCCGGCGTCCCGACTTTGCCCGTATGAAGAAGGCTCTTGCTTCCCCGGTCGTGTTTGACGGGCGGAACATTTACGAGCCGGACCAGATGGCGGAGCAGGGCTTCACGTATCACTCGGTGGGCCGCTCTGCGGTTTCCGCTGAGGCCTGAACCAAATGAGAATCCTGATTACGGGCGGCGCCGGCTTCATCGGGTCGCACCTCGCGGATCGGCTGTTGGCCGAGGGACATTCCGTCATCGCGATCGACAACCTGGCGACCGGCCATCCGCGGAACATCGAACACCTGGCAGGCAACGAACAGTTCCGTTTCATCAAGCATGACGTCGTCGACTATCTCTACGTCGAGGGTGAGCTCGACGTCGTGTTGCACCTGGCTTCGCTGCCCAGTCCTGTGGACTACCTGAAGAAGCCGATCCCGACGCTGAAGGTCGGGGCGCTGGGGACGCACAAGGCGTTGGGCCTAGCGAGGGCCAAGGGCGCGCTGTTCATGCTCGCGTCGACGTCGGAGGTCTACGGAGATCCGCTCGTCCATCCGCAGCCCGAGGACTACTGGGGGAACGTGAATCCGGTCGGCCCGCGCGGCGTCTACGACGAGTCGAAGCGCTTCGCCGAGGCCATCACGATGGCCTATCACCGCTACCACGGGCTCGACACGCGTATCTTCCGGATCTTCAATACCTACGGTCCGCGGATGCGGCCCGACGACGGGCGTGTGGTGACCAACTTTATTGCGCAGGCGCTGCGCGGGGAGGCCCTCACGATCTATGATGACGGGTCCCGCACGCGGAGCTTCTGCTACGTGAGCGACCTCGTCGATGGGATCCTGCGGCTGCTCGCGTGCGATGAAGCCGAGCCGGTGAATCTCGGGAACCCGAATGAGATGACGATCCTCGAGTTCGCGCAGACGGTCCAGAAGCTGACCGGCGGCGGCTCGGAGTTGATCCATGTGACCCCCACCGACGAACGCACGAAGGATGATCCTCAGGTTCGGCGGCCCGACATCGGGCGTGCCATGGAACGCTTGGGGTGGTCTCCCCAGGTCGCTCTCGAAGACGGGCTGAGCAAGACGGTCGACTACTTCCGCGAATTGCTCTCGCGCGATCGATCGAACTGACGCGGTGGCGTCCGCGGGCGCGGGGGGCGGAATGAAGATCCTGGTAACGGGCGGAGCTGGGTTCATTGGATCGAACGTGTCGGACGCGTTGATTGCCGAGGGCAACGACGTCGTCGTGGTGGACGATCTGTCGGGCGGCAAACGTCATCAGGTTCCGGACGCGGCGACGTTCCATCAAGTGGACGTACGTGATGCGGCGGGCATTCGTGAGGTCTTTGCGAAGGAGAGGCCCGAGGTCCTCGTGCACCATGCCGCGCAGATGGACGTGCGACGCTCGGTGGCCGATCCGCCCTTCGACGCGCAAGTGAACGTTGTCGGTCTGCTGAACCTTCTCGAAGCCGGGAGGGGGAATGGGCTGCGTCGCGTGCTCTTCGCTTCGTCGGGTGGGGCGGGCTATGGCGAGCAAGACGAGTTTCCCGCTCCCGAGACGCACGAGATCGCGCCCGTGAGTCCGTACGGCGTGAGCAAGATGGCAAGTGAGCTCTATCTCTCGTGCTACAAGGCGATGTACGGCCTGGAGTACGCGGCGATGCGCTACGCGAACGTCTACGGGCCCCGTCAGGATCCGCATGGCGAAGCCGGCGTCGTGGCGATCTTCACGCAGCGCGTACTCGCGGGAGAGTCCTCGACGATCAATGGCGACGGGAAGCAGACCCGTGACTACGTGTTCGTCAGTGACATCGTCCGTGGGAACGTGTTGCTCAGCAAGAGCAACTGGTCCGGCTCGGTCAACTTCGGAACGGGAATCGAGACCGACGTGAATCAGCTCTACGCGGGGATCTGCGAGGCGTGTGGCAAGGACCTCCCTGCCGAGCACGGGGCCGCCAAGCCCGGGGAGCAGAGCCGTAGTGCGATTTCCCCGAAACTTGCGGGCGAGGTGCTCTCTTGGCGCCCCGAGACGTCGCTCCCAGACGGGCTCCGGCAGACGGCGGAGTTCTTCCGAAATCGAGACGCCTGAGATGCCGCTCGGCTCTCGCGGGAGGGGTCGGGCGCACGGCGGGCTCGTCTGGTAAGGATTTCGGTTTCGATGGACCCGGCTCGCATCCGCAATTTCTCGATCATCGCCCACATCGACCATGGGAAATCCACCTTGGCCGATCGGCTCCTCGAGACCACGGGCACGGTGACGTCCCGAGACATGCAGGCGCAGCTCCTCGATGACATGGATCTCGAGCGAGAGCGCGGCATCACGATCAAGGCGCGGTCCGTCCGCCTCACGTACCTGGCGAGAGACGGCCAGGAGTACATCCTGAACCTGATCGACACCCCCGGGCACGTCGACTTCGCTTATGAGGTCTCGCGCAGCCTCACGGCGTGCGAAGGCGCGATCCTGGTCGTCGACGCGGCGCAGGGAGTCGAAGCGCAGACACTCGCGAACGTCTACCTCGCCCTCGATCACGATCTCGAGATCATTCCCGTTCTGAACAAGATCGATCTTCCGTCTGCCGATCCCGATCGTGTTTGTCAGGAGATCGAAGACGTCATCGGGCTCGACGCGAGCGACGCGGTTCGCGCGAGCGCGAAGCAGGGCATCGGCATCGAGGAGATTCTCGAACGGGTCGTCGAGAAGGTCCCGGCGCCGACCGGCAACAAGGAGGGGCCGCTCCAGGCGCTCATCTTCGACTCGTGGTTCGATCCGTACCACGGTGCGGTCATCCTGGTGCGCGTCGTGAACGGCGAGGTGAAGACCGGAGACCGGGTTCGATTGATGGCGGCCGAGCGCGACTACGACGTCACGCGACTGGCCGTTCTCGCGCCCGGCCCCACGCAGGTCCAAAGCCTCGGTCCCGGTGAAGTCGGAATCCTGATGGCTTCGATCAAGGAGATCGCGCACGCGCAGATCGGCGACACGGTCACGCTCGTGAAGCCGTCGGCGCCGCTGCCGCTACCGGGCTTCCAGGCCGTGAAGGCGATGGTGTTCAGTGGGCTCTACCCGGCGGACACCAAGCAGTACGAGGCGCTCCGCACCGCGGTCGAGAAGCTCAAGCTGAACGATTCGTCGTTCTCGTACGAGCCCGAGAGCTCGCTCGCGCTGGGCTTCGGTTTTCGCTGCGGCTTTCTGGGCCTGCTGCACATGGAGATCGTGCAGGAGCGGCTCGAACGCGAGTTCGGCCTCACCCTCATTACGACCGCCCCCACCGTGGCTTACCAAGTCACGACGACCGCGGGAGAAGTGATCGCGGTGGACAGCCCGGCGAAGCTCCCGCCACCGACCAACATCGAGAAGATCGAAGAGCCCATCATTCACGCGACGATCCACGTCCCGTCGGAGTACCTGGGCGGCGTCCTCAAGCTCTGTGAGGAGAAGCGCGGCGAGCAGAAGGGGATCCGCTACGCGGGCGAGAACCGCGCGGTGCTGACCTACGAGATCCCCCTGAACGAAGTCGTCGTGGACTTCTACGATCGCCTGAAATCCGTCTCGAAAGGCTACGCCTCGCTCGACTACGAGTTGCAGGGATTCATTCCCAGTGATCTGGTCAAGCTCGACGTTCGGATAAATGGAGATATCGTCGACGCCCTCTCGCTCATCGTGCACCGCGACCGCGCTTACCCGCGCGGCCGGGAGCTCGCACTCAAGATGAAGGAACTCATACCGAGGCAGATGTTCGAGGTCGCCATCCAGGCGTCGATTGGGACGAAGATCGTCGCCCGCGAGACCGTGAAGGCGATGCGCAAGAACGTGACCGCGAAGTGCTACGGCGGCGACATCAGTCGGAAGCGGAAGCTCCTGGAAGCACAGAAGGAAGGTAAGAAGCGGATGAAGCAGGTCGGACGTGTGGAGATTCCGCAGGAGGCCTTCCTGGCGGTCCTGAAGGTGGAAAATTGAGCGCGTCCGGCTCGGGCAAGCGCAAGGGCGCCCAGGCCCCGGAGGCGTCCGGACCGAAGGTGAAGTCGACCTTTCGCGAGTACGCCGAGGCACTGATCGTCGCCCTGGCGCTGGCCCTGTTCATCCGGACCTTTTTCGTCCAGGCCTTCAAGATCCCCTCGGGGTCCATGCTTCCGACCCTCCAGATCGGCGACCACCTCCTGGTCAACAAGCTCCTGTACGGGATTCGGGTCCCGGTCATCGGAACCCGATTCCTGAGCTTTTTTGAACCGGAAGAGGGGGATATCATCGTCTTCGTCTACCCGGAGGACCGCGACAAGGACTTCATCAAGCGAATCGTGGGAGCGCCGGGCGACGTCATCGAGATTCGACAAAAGCAGCTATACCGGAACGGAAAAGCGGTCGATAGATCCGACGAACCCTATGCCCAGTATACGAAGGGGGTGGAACCCGGTGTCCGAGACAACTTCGGCCCGGTTACGGTGCCCGAAGGGCACGTTTTCGTCATGGGCGACAATCGCGATCATAGCTTCGACTCGCGGTTTTGGGGCTTCGTCCCGTTTGAGGACATCAAGGGTAAGGCATTCATCATCTATTGGTCATGGAACGGCGAGGAGACCTGGGTACGCTTTGAGCGCCTGGGTAGCCTGGTTCGCTGAACGTGCGCCGGCCGAGCGGGATTTCATCCGCGAACGGAATTGCGGGAGGACGAAATGCAGCTGAGTGAAAAGCTAACGTCGCGAAGTGCGAAGGTCGCAGTCATCGGCCTGGGGTATGTCGGGCTTCCCCTGACGATGGAAATGGCCGAAGCCGGCTTCACCGTGGTGGGCATCGATGCCGACCCGCGTAAGGTCAAAGAGATCAACGAGGGGAACTCGTACATTCCGGACGTTCCCACTGAGGTCCTGGCCAAGCACGTCAGCGAGGGGCGGCTCTCGGCGACGACCGACCCTTCGGCGCTTGCCGACGTCGACACGATCAGCATCTGTGTTCCGACGCCGCTGTCCAAGACCAAGGACCCCGACGTCTCGTACATCCTCGACGCCGTCGCCTCGATCAAGAAGCACCTCCGAGCGGGCCAACTCATCGTCCTCGAGAGCACGACGTATCCGGGTACGACGGACGAGCTGATCCGCGCAGAGCTCGAAAACGATCAGCTGAGGGCTGGTCGCGAGTTCTACCTCGCGTTCTCGCCCGAGCGCATCGACCCAGGCAACAAGACGCACGGCACGCGCAACACGCCGAAGGTCGTCGGTGGGATCACGCCGCGCTGCACCGAACTCGCAGTGGCGCTGTACTCGCAGTTCATCGAGACGGTCGTTCCGGTTTCGTCGGCGCGCACCGCCGAGATGGTGAAGCTTCTCGAGAACACGTTCCGCAGTGTGAACATCGCCCTGGTGAACGAACTCGCGTCGATGTGCGACGTCCTCCGCGTGGATGCCTACGAGGTCATCGACGCCGCGGCCACGAAGCCGTTCGGATTCCTTCCGTTCTACCCGGGACCCGGTCTGGGCGGTCACTGCATTCCGATCGATCCGCACTACCTCGCCTGGAAGCTGAAGGCGCACGACTTCACGGCCCGCTTCATTGCGCTCGCCGCAGAGGTTAATCAGCAGATGCCTCAGCTCGTGGTCGAGAAGGTCACGGCCGGCCTCAATCATCACGGCCGATCGGTAAAGGGCTCCCGGATTCTCGCGCTCGGTGTCGCTTACAAGAAGGACGTGAGCGACATGCGTGAGTCGCCGGCCCTCTCTGTCATCAAGCTGCTCGAGGACCGTGGCGCGCGTGTGAGCTATCACGATCCGTACGTCCCAGAGCTGGTGTTGGAGTCGGGTTCGATGGCCTGCGTACCGCTCTCGGAGGATACGCTGCGGCTCGCGGACTGCGCCGTGATTTTGACGGACCACAACGCCTTCGACATCCCGTGGATTACTTCGTGCTCGCGCCTCGTGGTCGACACGCGGAACGCTACGCGCGGGCTGGAAGGCCGTTTTTCCGAGCGCATTATCAAGCTCGGTGCGCCGGATCCATTCGCGAATCCGGTAAAGCTCGCCGAGTCCGCCTGATCGAGGGGACCAGGCTGGTAGGAGGACCGGATGCCCGCAGACAAGGGTCCAACAGAAGCAGCCGGCCCGCAGATCGTGCGGGGTCGGATTGCCGGCTTGGTAAAGGGCGGCTTCGAAGTCGAGACCGACCGCGGCCCCGGGTTCTGTTCGCTCTCGCAGATCGATGCGAGGCGGGTAACCGATGCGTCCTCCTTCCTGCATCGAGAGTTCGATTTCGCGGTCCTCGGCACGCCCGACGATTCGTCGCGGCTGAAGCTCTCTCGACGCAAACTCCTCGAGCGCGAGGCGCGTGAGCGCACGAGCGATCTGCGACGTCAGATCGTCGCCGGGGCGGTCCTGAGTGGACGCGTCTCTCGATTGACCGACTTTGGCGCCTTCATCGACCTGGGCGGCATCGAGGGAATGGTCCACGTGTCCGAGGTCTCCCATCGGCGGATCGAGAAGCCGGCGGATGTGCTGGAGGTCGGCCAGGTGGTCGACGTTCGGGTGCTTCGCGTCGGCAACGACTCGAAGGACCAGAAGGACCAGAAGGACTCGAAGGACCAGAAGGGCGGGAAGGACCAGAAGGGCGGGAAGGGTGGGAAGGGGCGCCGAGCGGGGCGGTCCACAGGGCGGATCGGGCTCAGCATCAAAGGGGCACAGGAAGATCCGTGGACCCGCGCCGCCGATCAATTCCAGCCGTGGCAGGTGGCCGACGGTCGGATCCTGCGGGTCTCGGAGTTCGGGGCGTTCGTAGAGCTGGCTCCGGGGCTGGAGGGCTTGCTGCACGACAGCGAGCTCCCGAAGGGCGCTCTGGCTAAGCTGGAAGAGGCCTCGAAGGGCGGCGCGCTCATGGCTGTCCTGGTCCTCGACGTGGACCTGGTACGTCACCGGATTTCGCTCGCGCCGGCGCCCGGAGGGCTGGCTGCCGGCGAGCGGGTAGAGCCGCTGCCGCTGAAGGCTGGCACGAACGTCACCGGTCGAGTCGAAGAGGTCCAGGCCGGGGCCGTTCTTGTACGGTTGGGGCCCGGCCAACTCGGCGTGATCCCGAATGCGGAGATGGGTACGCCGCGTGGGGCGGACCACAAAGCCGAGTTCCCGCGCGGGACGGAGATCGAGGCCGAGGTCGCGCGAGTCGAAGCCGGCGGGCGGCGCGCGCGCCTTTCGCGCAAGCGGGCCCAACGCCGGGAAGAGCAGGAGGAGATCGCGCGCCACTCTCAGAGTCAGTCCATCGAGAGTCTTTCCACGTTTGGCGACCTGCTGCAGAGCGCCCGGGCCAAGAAGGGGAGTTGATTCCGGCTAGTCCGCGTTGACAGCCTCACTGCCGGGGAGTACCGAAGACTCAACACACACCTTTTAATCGGATCCAGAGAGGTCCGGAAAGGTCAGGTATGAGCGAAGAGACCGACCACGTCAGCAGACGTGTGGTGATGGACGCGGCGGGCCTGCAGCGAGCGCTCGTTAGAATTGCCCACGAGATCGTCGAGCGCAACAAGGGCATCGACGGCCTCGGCATCGTCGGTATCCGCTCCCGAGGGGACGTTCTCGCCCGGCGCGTGCAGGCCGAAATCCGCCGGTTGGAAGGGGCGGACGTCCCGTTCGGCGCGATGGACATCACTCTGTATCGCGACGATCTCCACCGGGGTGCCGATCACGCTCCCGTCCAGATCACCGACATCCCCTGGGAAGTCGACGGCCGGACGATTCTGTTGGTCGATGACGTCCTCTTCACTGGGCGCACAGTTCGCGCTGCGCTGGATGCCCTGATGGACTTCGGGCGTCCGCAGGCGATCCAGCTGGGGGTGCTCGTCGACCGGGGCCACCGCGAGTTGCCGATCCGCGCCGACTACGTCGGCAAGAATCTTCCGACCCAGCGGTCGGAGAACGTTCAGGTCCGCCTGGCCGAATCGGAAGGCGTCGACGAGGTCGCGATTCTGCCCGGGCCGGCACTCCTCCGGCCGGGTGCCCCCTTGGCCTCGCCGGGTAAGGGTCCCGTAGGCGCGACCGGGAGGGCTTGAGGAATGCTGTTCGAAAGACCGCACCTGCTCGGGCTCGAGGGACTGACGGCGGACGAGCTGACGTTCCTCCTGGATACCGCCGAGTCGTTCAAGGAAGTCTCGGAACGCGAGATCAAGAAGGTGCCTGCGCTCCGTGGGCGCACCGTCGTGAATCTCTTCTACGAGCCGAGCACGCGGACGCGCACGTCGTTCGAGATCGCCGCGAAGAGGCTCTCTGCCGACACCGTGAATCTGAGCGTAGAGGCTTCATCGACGGCCAAGGGCGAGACCCTGAGCGACACGGCGCGGAATCTCGCGGCGATGCGCCCCGATGCCATCGTCGTTCGGCACCCGTCGTCTGGTGCGCCGGACTTGCTTGCGCGACACGTGGACTGCCCGATCATCAACGCGGGCGACGGCCAGCACGAGCATCCGACGCAGGCGCTTCTCGACCTCCTCACGATTCGCGAGCACAAGGGCCAGATCGAAGGGCTCACGGTGGCGATCGTCGGCGACCTTCTCCATAGCCGAGTCGCGCGATCGAATCTGCACGGACTTCGCACGATGGGAGCGCACGTTCGCTTCGTCGGGCCGCCGTCGCTCGTCTCGCCGTATTTCGCGGACCTCGGCGCCGAGTTGGTGCACGATCTCCACGAAGGCGTGCGCGGGGCCGACGTCATCATGATGCTCCGCATCCAGCGCGAACGCATGACCGGGCGGTACTTCTCCTCGCTCGACGAGTACTCCCGCCTCTACTGCCTGTCGGCGGACGCCGTTGCGAAGGCGAAGCGCGACGTCATCATTCTCCACCCCGGTCCGATGAACCGCGGCGTGGAGATTTCCAGCACGGTCGCGGACGGTCCCTATTCGGTAATCATGGACCAGGTCACCAACGGCGTCGCGGTCCGGATGGCGACCCTGTACGTCCTGGTCGGCCGTCGCCGGTCCGGTTCCAGTGAAAGCGACGACGAAGCGAGCGCCGAGGCCACGTCTGAGGCGAGCGTGCTGCAGAGGGCGGCGACTGGTGAGTGATACGGGCAGCAGGCCGATTCGGATCGTCGGCGGGACCGTCGTGGACCCGAGAAAGCTCAAGGAGACGCAAGCGGACGTTCTCGTCGAGAACGGCACCGTGACCGCGATCGGCGACGGCGTTCCCGATGCCGGCGACGGGATCGAGACGATCGATGCGACGGGCCTTCTCGTGTTGCCCGGCGCCGTCGACATGCACGTGCATCTCCGCGAGCCCGGGTTCGAGTACAAGGAGACCATCGAGAGCGGGGCGAAGGCCGCCGTCAGCGCCGGCGTCACCAGCGTCGCCTGCATGGCCAATACGCGCCCGGTCAACGACACGCCCGCGGTCACACGCTTCATCTTGGAGCGGGCACGGGTCGCCGAAGGTGCACGGGTGTATCCGATCGGCGCCGTTTCGATCGGACTCGAAGGGAAGATCCTCGCCGAGTTTGCGGGCATGCACGACGCGGGCATCGTCGCGGTGTCGGATGACGGCCGCCCTGTCGCGGACGCTGAGCTGATGCGGCGGGCGCTGGAGTGCGCGAAGCTCTTCGACATTCCGGTCATCGACCACGCGGAGGATCCGGCGCTGGCCGCGGGCGGCGTCATGCACGAGGGGGCCGTTTCACTTCGCCTGGGCCTCCGGGGTATCCCGGCCGAGGCGGAAGAGGTGATGGTTGCGCGGGACATCGCGCTCGCGCAGCTGACGGGCGGGCGCCTCCACATCGCCCACGTGAGTGCGGCGGGCTCCGTTCGTCGTGTACGCGCCGCACGGGCGGCGGGTGTCCAGGTGACGGCGGAGGTGACCCCGCACCATCTGTGGCTCACGGACGAAGCGGTTGGGCACTACGACACCAACGCGAAGATGGCTCCGCCGCTGCGGACAGAGCTCGATCGGGATGCCCTGCGCGAGGGGCTGCGGGACGGTACGATCGATGCGATCGCGACCGACCATGCTCCGCATCACCGAGACGAGAAGGATGTGGAGTTCGACTGCGCTCAGCACGGGGTGGTAGGGCTGGAGTCGCTGCTGCCGCTGACGATGCGGCTGGTCCGCGAGGGCGTGCTTGATTTGCCGACCGCGGTCGCGAAGATTACGAGCGAGCCGGCTGGAATTCTACGGCTGCCGGGGGGCCGCCTGGAAGTGGGGGCTGTCGCGGATGTCGCGGTGGTCGACCCCGAACTGGAATGGACGTTCGATCCGATGTCACTGAAGAGCAAGAGCAGGAACACACCGTTCGGCACCTGGCCGATGCGCGGGCGCGCTCTCGTCAGCCTCGTTGGCGGCCGAGTCGCCCACGATGGCCGCCAGGCGGTGAGTTCGGTCGGACAGAGGAGAAGCGCTTGAGTCTGGGATTGGCAGCGAACCGCACTCCGGCGATTCTCGCGTTGTCCGACGGCCGCGCGTTCCGCGGGCGTGCGTTCGGCGCGACCGGGGAGGTATCGGGCGAGGTCGTGTTCAACACGTCCATGGCCGGATACCAGGAGATCCTCACGGACCCGTCCTACGAGGGCCAACTCGTCGCGATGACATACCCGGAGATTGGCAACGTTGGCGTGAACGACGAGGACGTCGAGTCTGGCAAGCCGCACGTCGGTGGGTTCATCGTTCGCGAGTACTGGCCGCAGCCGTCGAGTTGGCGCGCACAGCAGTCACTCGACGCGTACATGCGTGAGCACGGGATCGTGGGCATCGAAGACATCGACACTCGCGCTCTCGTTCGGCACATCCGGGATGTGGGCGCGCAGCCCGCGATCATCTCGAGCGGCGACTACGACGAGGCAGACGTGCTCCGCCGCGCGGCGGCCGTCCCGGGGCTCGAGGGGCAGGACCTCGCTTCGCGCGTGACCTGCACCGAGCCCTACGATTGGGACGAGGGGGGCTGGACCCTCGGGGCTGGCTACCGTCGTGGCAAGGATCTCGAGCGCTTCGTCGTCGCCTACGATTTCGGGCTGAAGAGAAACATTCTGCGCAATTTGGTGGATGCCGGCTGCCGTGTGCGCGTGGTTCCGGCGGCGACACCCGCTCGAGAAGTTCTCGAGATGAAGCCGGATGGCATCTTCCTGTCGAATGGGCCTGGTGACCCGGCCGCCGTGGAGACGGCGCGGGGAGAGATCGCGGAGTTGGTGGGCGCGGTCCCGCTTTTCGGGATTTGCCTCGGCCACCAGGTTCTCTCGCTGGCTCTCGGTGGTCGGACCTTCAAGCTTCCGTTCGGTCACCACGGGGGAAACCACCCGGTGCAGGATCTTTCGACGGGCAAAGTGGAGATTACGTCGCAGAACCACGGATTCGCGGTAGACGCCGAGTCTCTTCGCGGTGTTGGTGCGGTGAGTCACCTGAACTTGAACGACGGTACCGTAGAGGGGCTCGCCCACGAGGCGTTGCCGCTCTTTTCTGTGCAGTATCACCCCGAGGCCTCGCCCGGCCCACGGGAGTCGGCGTACCTCTTCGCGAGGTTTGCCGACATGATCGACCGGGCGAAGGGCTGACAGCATGCCGCGGCGCGACGACATCAAAACCATTCTTCTGATCGGTTCCGGGCCGATCGTTATCGGCCAGGCGTGCGAGTTCGACTACTCGGGCGCCCAGGCGTGCAAGGCTTTGCGCAGCGAGGGTTACCGCGTCGTGCTGGTGAACTCGAACCCGGCGACGATCATGACGGATCCGGATTTCGCGGACGCGACGTACGTCGAGCCGATGACTCTGGAGATCCTCGAGAAGATCATCGAGCGCGAACGCCCGGACGCGGTGCTGCCGACGATCGGTGGGCAGACCGGTTTGAATCTGGCCCTCGAGATCGCCGAAGCCGGGATTCTGGACAAGTACGGCGTCGAGATGATCGGGGCGAATACGGCCGCGATCAAGAAGGCGGAAGACCGGGACCTCTTCAAGAACGCGATGCACGCGATTGGCCTCGAAGTGCCGCGCTCGGGTTACGCCCGGACGTTGGCCGAAGCTCAGGCGGTGCAGCGCGATCTCGGTTTTCCGGTGATCATTCGACCGTCTCGGACACTCGGTGGCATGGGAGGCGGATTCGCTTCCGATCAGAAGGCGTTCGACGAGCTCGCGGCCTGGGGCCTCGATCTCTCGCCGCACAGCGAGGTCCTCGTCGAGGAGTCCATCGCCGGGTGGAAGGAGTTCGAACTCGAGGTGATGCGAGATCACGCGGACAACGTCGTGATCATCTGCTCGATCGAGAACCTCGACCCGATGGGCGTTCATACCGGCGACTCGATCACGGTCGCGCCGATTCAGACGCTCACCGACAAGGAATACCAGATCCTGCGTGACGCCTCGATCGCGATCATCCGAGAGATCGGGGTCGACACTGGCGGCTCGAACATCCAGTTCGCGACGGATCCCAAGACCGGTCGCATGGTCGTCATCGAGATGAACCCGCGCGTGTCGCGCAGCTCGGCCCTCGCCTCGAAGGCGACCGGTTTCCCGATCGCGAAGATCGCGGCCAAACTCGCCGTCGGCTTCACGCTCGACGAGCTCAAGAACGACATCACGCGAGAGACACCGGCGTCGTTCGAACCCTCGATCGACTATGTCGTTACGAAGATTCCCCGGTTCACGTTCGAGAAGTTCCCGCAGGCGGACGATCACCTGACGTCTCAGATGAAGTCGGTCGGCGAAGCCATGGCAATCGGTCGCACGTTCAAGGAGAGCTTGCACAAGGCGCTTCGCTCGATGGAAATCGGGATCGCCGGCCTGGAGCCGACGGCCGGCGACATGACCGACGAGACTTTGCGCGATCGCCTGCAGGTGCCGAACCCGCAGCGGTTGCTGCTCGTCGCGGATGCATTCCGCCGCGGTTGGGGGCAGGAGGAGATCCACGATCTCTCCCGCATCGACCCCTGGTTCTTGCGCAACATCGAGGATCTCGTCACGGCAGAGGCGGAGATCGGCGAGCTGGGTCTCGCGGGCCTCGAGCGCGACGGAGCGGCCGGGCTGGCCGCGGCGAAGCGTCTGGGCTTCTCGGATCGCCGCCTCGGGGCGCTCCTGGGAACGGACCGGCACGTGATCCGAAAGACTCGCGAGCGCCTCGGTATCACCCCGGTCTACAAGACGGTGGATACGTGCGCGGCGGAGTTCGCAGCGTACACGCCGTACTTCTATTCGGCGTATGAGCCGGGAGAGTGCGAATCGTCGCCGACCGATCGGCGTAAGATCATGATCCTCGGCGGCGGGCCGAACCGGATCGGGCAGGGCATCGAGTTCGACTACTGCTGCGTCCACGCGGCGTTCGCACTGAAGGAAGACGGGTTCGAGACCATCATGGTCAACTGCAACCCGGAGACCGTCTCCACCGACTACGACACGTCGGACAAACTGTACTTCGAGCCGCTCACGCTGGAGGATGTCCTGGCGATCGTGGAGAAGGAGAAGCCCTACGGTGTCATCGTGCAGTTCGGGGGCCAGACCCCCTTGCGGCTGGCGGTGGACCTCGAGCGGGCGGGCGCGCCGATCATCGGGACGAGTCCCGACGCAATCGATCGCGCCGAAGATCGCGAACGCTTCAAGGAACTCTTGGAGAATCTGGGACTCCACCAGCCCGAGAACGGAACCGCCCGGTCGGTCGAGGAAGCGTCCGTCATCGCGAAGAGGATCGGCTATCCGGTCCTTCTGCGACCGAGCTACGTGCTGGGCGGTCGCGCCATGGAGATTGTGGCCCACGAAGAGGGGCTTCGATCTTACATGGACCGCGCCGTCAGTGCCTCGCCGGACCACCCGGTGCTCGTCGACAAATTCCTGAACAATGCGATCGAGATCGACGTCGACTGCGTCTCCGATGGGACCGACGTAGTCATTGGCGGGGTCATGGAGCACATTGAGCCTGCGGGAGTTCACTCCGGCGACTCGGCGTGCGCACTTCCGCCGCAGCGTCTGTCCGCGGACACCCTTGCGGAGATTCGTCGTCAGACGGTCGCGCTTGCCCGAGAACTCGAAGTCATCGGTCTGATGAACATCCAGTTCGCCGTGCAGGCGGACACCGTTTACGTTCTCGAGGTGAACCCGCGCGCTTCACGGACGGTGCCGTTCGTTTCCAAGGCAATCGGACGACCCCTGGCGAAGGTGGCGGCCCGGGTCATGGGTGGGAAGTCGCTCGCCGAGCAGGGCGTGACGGAGGAGATCATTCCCGAGCACGTATCGGTGAAGGAGTCGGTGTTTCCGTTCCTGAAGTTCCCGGGCGTGGACACGCTGCTCGGACCCGAGATGAAATCCACCGGTGAGGTGATGGGAATTGATCGCACGTTCGCGCGAGCCTTCTTGAAGGCCGCCGACGGTGCGAGCAGTGAGCTTCCCGCGTCGGGTACTGTCTTTGTGAGCGTTCGCGAAGAGGACCGAGATCGCATTCTGCCCGTTGCGCGGCGGTTCGCCGAAGCGGGTTTCCAACTCCTCGCGACGCACGGAACCGGAGGGCATCTGCGCGCCGCCGGCGTCGAATGCGAAGGGGTGAACAAGGTGCACGAGGGCTCGCCGCACATCGTCGACGCGTTGCGCGATGGCCGCGTCGCACTCGTGGTGAACACGACGTCGTCGCCGCAGTCGATCGTCGACTCCTTCTCGCTGCGGCGCACGACCCTCGAGACCCGGACGCCCTACGTGACGACGATCGAAGGAGCGGTTGCCGCGGCTGAGGCGAGTGCGGAGCGCTCCGGTGGTCCGCTCGAAGTTCGAACGCTCCAAGAGTACCACGCGTCCGCCGCGAGAGCGCGAGGCGCCTGACCCTTGCCGAGCGACCCGCTCGCCGACCTGGTTTCAAGTGCCGCGCGGCCGCTGAGTTTCCTGCGCGAAGCGGATGCTGGTCAGCGCGCGCGGACGCGTCTGCCGGTTGCGGCCTGGCTGAAGCGGATCGAGACTCTGGAATCCGCCGAGCCCCGGCTCGCGGAACTGGCCGACATCCTCAGGCGCCTCGACGACGCCGAGGCGCGTCAGGAGACGAAGCTCCTCGATCGTGCGCTGGAGCTACTGCGCACGATCGCAGGTGACGACGCTGGACCGCCGCAACCGACGCCCGGGCCGACCGCTACGCCGACCAAGCCAGCGCCGGGGCCGGCCACGTCCACGGCGACGAGAGTGGCAGCGGCCACAGCGACGAGCGCAGCTGAGGCCCCGGTTCGGGTGGAGCATCAGCGCGTTGCGCCGGCATCGGAAGGCGCGATCGACGCGTATCTGGCGGCTCTCGCACTTCCGGTGACGAGCTTGTCCGGGGTGGGTCCGGCGCGGGGGAAGGAGCTGTCGAAGTATGGTCTCGAGACGGTTGAGGACGTCCTGTACCACCTCCCGTTCCGTTACGAGGATCGCAGGAAGCTGGCGCTGGTCGAGGACCTCCGCGAAGGGGAGGCGGCTACCACCACGCTCACTCTCTCGGGTGTCGACGATCGCTCGTTCGGTCGGCGCGGACGCCGCGTGCTCCGCGCGATCGGCCGGGACGAAACCGGCGTGGTCGAGCTCGTCTGGTACCACCAGATCCGGTACTTCCGGTCGCGGCTGAAGGAGGGATCGCGTTGGCTCGTCCACGGGCGCGTCGAGCGAGGACACGACGTGTCTCTCCGAATGGTGCACCCCGAGATGGAGGCCGCCGACGAAGGAGAGAGCAGCTCCGCCCCGCGCATCGTGCCGGTGTACGAGAAGCCGACGGCGATGCCGGCCTCGGCCATGCGGCGGATCGCTCACGCTGCCATCCGCCAGCATGCGAAGACGATCCCGGACACGCTGCCGGTCGCACATCGCGAGCGTCTGGGGCTCCGGGATCTGACGGACGCGTTCGAGTGCGTGCACGCACCCGAAGGAGAGGAGGACGTCGAGGACCTCGCCCGCGGTGGCTCGGCCTGCCACCGCGCGATCATCTTCGACGAGCTGTTCTTCGTGCAGCTCGGCCTCTTGCTGCGCAAGGCGACGGTAGCCCGGCAGGCCGGGATCGGGTTCTCCGTACCGGGGGTGTTGGCGGACCGATTGCTGTCGGAGCTGCCGTTCGCCCTGACGGGCGCGCAAGAGCGCGTTCTGAGCGAGATCCGTGCGGACATGGAGGCCGCGCGGCCCATGCACCGCCTTCTGCAGGGCGACGTCGGGAGCGGGAAGACCGTCATCGCGGTCGCGGCCGCGCTGCGTGCGATCGAGGCGGGCTACCAAGCGGTCTTGATGGCTCCGACCGAGTTGCTCGCGGAGCAGCATTGGCGGACCGTGCAGAAGGTCGCCGGGGGCCTCGACGTGGGGTTGTGGACGCTCACCGGTGAGACCCCGACCACGGAACGGCGGGCGGCGCTCGCCGAACTTGCGGAGGGGCGGCCAGGGCTCGCGGTTGGAACGCATGCGCTGATCCAGGATCAGGTTCGATTCGGGCGGCTCGGCCTCGCGGTGATCGACGAGCAGCACCGCTTCGGCGTGATGCAGAGGGCCGCGCTCTCCAAGGCGGAGGGGGAACTTCCACCAGACGTCCTTCTCATGACTGCCACTCCGATTCCGCGGACGATGGCTCTGAGCGTCTACGGTGATCTCGACCTGTCGACGATCGATGAGCTGCCGCCTAGTCGAAAGCCGGTCACGACTCAGTTGTTCGGTGCATCGCATCGCTCGCGTGCCTACGAGACGGTTCGCGACGAGGTCGCGGCAGGGCGTCAGGCGTACGTCGTGTACCCACTCGTCGAGGAATCCGAGAAGACCGACCTGCGGGATGCGACGTCCGCGGCGGAGGAGCTTGCGAGCGGTCCGTTTGCGGACTTTCGTGTTGCACTTGTGCACGGCCGGATGGCATCGGCGGCACGAGACGCGGTCATGCGCGCCTTCCGCGATGGCGAGTACGACATCCTCGTCGCCACGACCGTCATCGAGGTTGGGATCGATGTGCCGAATGCGAGCGTGATCGTCATCGAGCACGCGGAGCGGTTCGGCTTGTCGCAACTGCATCAGCTCCGCGGTCGCGTCGGCCGGGGGAGCGATGCAGCGTACTGTATCCTCATCGCCGACTATGCCCAGTCGAACGAGGCGAAGGAGCGTCTGCGCGTGATGACCGAGACCAGCGATGGTCTGCGGATCGCGGAGGCCGACCTCGAGATCCGCGGACCGGGGGCGCTCCTCGGGACACGGCAGGCCGGGGTTCCGGATTTCCGGGTGGCCAGTCTCCTGCGCGACGCGGGGATCCTCCGAGACGCCCGTGGGCTCGCCGAGGAGATCCTGAAGGGGGACCCCACGCTCGGCGGAGAGTCCTCCCGGGCGATCGCGAAGCTCCTGGACGCGCGCTGGGCGGGGCGTCTCGGGTTGGCCCGGGTCGGGTAGCCGGGGGCCGCTTCCGAGGGGTTCGAAACGCTGGTGCGGTAGGCCTTTTTCCGGGAACAGAGCCGTGTGCTAACGACTGGGCTATGGATTTCCCGCGAATCAAGCGGTTGCCGCCCTACGTGTTCGACGTGATCGGAGGTCTCAAGGTGGCGGCGCGAGCCCGTGGGGAGGACATCGTCGATTTCGGGATGGGGAACCCGGATCAGCCCACGCCGCCGCACATCGTCGAGAAGCTCATCGAGGCGGCTCAGAAGCCGCAGAATCACCGCTACTCGGTGTCGCGCGGGATCTACAAGCTCCGTCTCGCGATCTGCGATTGGTACCGCCGTCGCTACAACGTAGATCTCGACGCGGACAGCGAAGCCATCGTGACGATCGGATCTAAAGAGGGGATCGCGCATCTGGCGCTGGCTGTCCTCGGCCCGGGCGACGTTGTTCTCGCCCCGACCCCGACTTACCCGATTCACCAGTACGCGGTGATCATCGCCAACGGCGATCTGCGGTCGGTTCCCCTCGGGCCCGGGCAAGACTTCTTCGAGAACCTCGTCGAGGCCACGCGTCAGACGTGGCCGCGCCCGAAGTTCCTCATCTTGAACTTCCCGCACAACCCGACGACCGAAGTCGTCGACCTCGATTTCTTCCAGCGAATCGTCGATTTCGCACGCGAGCACGAGATGTATGTCGTGCATGACCTCGCGTACGCCGACATCGTCTTCGACGGATACGAGCCGCCGAGCATTCTGCAGGTGCCCGGGGCCAAAGAGATCGCCGTCGAGTTCTTCTCTCTGTCCAAGAGCTACAGCATGCCCGGTTGGCGCGTAGGTTTCGCAGTCGGGAACCCGGAACTCATTGCCGCGCTTGCTCGGATGAAGAGCTATCTCGATTACGGTATCTTCCAGCCGGTGCAGATCGCGGCGATCGCGGCCCTGAACGGGCCGCAGGAGTGTCTCGATGAAATTCGAGGCGTGTATCGTTCCCGTCGCGACGTGCTGTGCGACGGGCTCACCCGTTCCGGATGGAACGTGCCGCGGCCGCCGGCCACGATGTTCGTCTGGGCGGAGATCCCGGACGAGTGGAAGGAACGTGGTTCCCTGGAGTTTTCGAAGTTCCTCCTGAGCGAGGCGAAGGTGGCCGTGTCACCGGGGATTGGCTTCGGTGAATACGGAGATCATTACGTGCGTATGGCGCTCATTGAGAACGAACACCGGACCCGTCAGGCGGTCCGAGGCATGAGGCGGGCACTGGGGCTCGGTGGCGCGCCGCAGGCGAACTCGATTGCGGACGAGGCGGAAGACCATGGCAAGAGCTGATCGGAGTCGGCGGGCACCGTCGGGAAAGCCGGGTCAGCGTCGTGTGCGCGTGGCACTCATCGGCTGGGGCACCATCGGATCGGGTGTGATCAAGATGATGCGAGGGTCACACGACGCACTCTCGGATCGTCTCGGCGCACCGTTGGAACTGGCGCGGGTCGCGGATCTCGATCTCACGAGCAAGCGCAGCGTGCGGGTTCCGAAGAGCCTCCTCACCAAAGATACGAAGGCGGTCCTGAAGGACCCGGACATCGACATCGTGGTCGAGCTGATCGGCGGCCTGGAGCCGGCCCGGACCTTTGTCCTCGAAGCCATCGCGAACGGCAAGGCCGTCGTGACGGCGAACAAGGCGCTTCTCGCGCATCACGGTCGCGAGATCTTCACCGCGGCCGAGGCGGCGGGTGTCGGGTTCGGTTTCGAGGCGAGTGTGGGGGGCGGCATCCCGATCATCCGCACGCTGCGTGAGGCGCTCGGGGGGGATCGTCATTCCGCAGTCTTCGGCATCATGAACGGGACGTCGAACTACATCCTGAGCACGATGGCGGCGAAGGGAGATGGGTTCTCCGAGGTTCTCGCGGCCGCTCAAGCGTCCGGCCTGGCTGAAGCCGATCCGACGTACGATGTCGACGGAATTGACGCTGCGCACAAGCTGGCGCTCCTCGTGCAGCTCGCCTTCGGCGTGCACATCCCCCTGGACGCGATCCACACCGAGGGGATTCGCGAGGTCGATGAGCTGGACATGGCCTACGCGAAGGAGCTCGGGTACGAGATCAAGCTTCTCGCGATCGCGAAGCAGCTCGACGACTCGATCGAAGCCCGCGTGCACCCGACCATGATCCCGACCAGCAACCTGCTCGCGGGCGTCGACGGTGCGATGAACGCGGTCTGTCTCCACGGGGACGCACTGGGCCCGAGCATGTACTACGGCGCAGGTGCGGGCATGATGCCTACAGCGACGGCGGTCGTCGGCGACATCCTGGACCTGGCCCGCGATCGGTTGGGCCTCGGCGGCCCGCGGCTTCCTCCGCTCGGCTTCGCCGCTCGGGACCTTCAGAAGGCCCGCGTGCGGCCGATCGGCGACGTCGTCAGCGAGTACTACCTGCGGATCCAGGCGAAGGATCAGCCGGGCGTGCTCGCGGAGGTCGCCGGGCATCTCGGTCGGGCGGGCATCTCGGTGGAGTCAGTAGTGCAACGGGGCCGAAAGAGCGACGGAGCCGTTCCGATGGTGTTCCGCACGCACGAGACGCGTGAGCGAGACCTACGTCGCGCGCTTGCGAAGGTCGCCGCTCTGAAGACGATCAAGGGGACGCCCGTGGCCATCCGGATCGAAGAAAATCCGGGCTAATGGATCGCAATCTCGCAATGGAGGTCGTCCGCGTCACCGAGGCCGCGGCGCTCGAGTCGGCGCGGTTGATGGGTCGCGGGGACGCGGCGGCGGTGGATGCCGCCGCCGCGCAGGCGATGAGGAAAGCCTTCGGCGCGATCAACGCGGAGGCCGTGATCGTCATCGGAGAGGGGCAGGAGGGCGATCTCCACGTCGGTCAGCACATCGGTGGCGGGTCCGAGACCGTGTCGATCGATGTCGCCCTCGACGCGCTGGAAGGCGCGACCGTCTGTGCGACGGGTGGGGCCAATGCGCTTTCCCTAATTCTGATTGGGGAGCGTGGCCGGATTCTCAGCTGTCCCGAAACGTATATGGAGAAGCTCGCCGTGGGCCCGGCGGGGCGGCGGGTGGTCGACCTCGATCGCTCACCCACAGACAACCTGCAGGCCCTCGCCGAAGCGAAGGGCGTGTACGTGCAGGATCTCACGGTGGTTCTCCTCGACCGACCGCGCCATTCGCGGTTGATCGATGAGGTCCGGAGGGCGGGAGCGCGTGTCCAGCTGCTGGCCGACGGCGATCTGTCCGCGGCCATCGCGACCGCTCGACCCGATTCGGGCATCGACATCGTGATGGGAATCGGCGGCGCGCAGCAGGGCGTCTTGGCAGCCGGGGCGTTGGAGTGTCTCGGAGGCGAGTTCCAGGGACGGTTCAAGCCGATGACCAGCGACGAGGTGATGGGTCTCACCGATGCCGGAATCACGGATCAGGCGCGAATCTTTCGCGCACCCGATTTGATCGGGGAGAACGTCATGTTCGCGGCCACCGGCGTCACCAACGGGCACCTTCTGAAAGGCGTGCAGTTCCAGCGGGGCGGCGCGACGACGAACTCGGTCGTGATGCGATCGCAGAGCCGAACGGTCCGCTGGATCGAGGCCTTCCACCACTTCGATTTGAAACCCGAGTACTAGGAGTCCGCCCCATGGGAAACGCAAGCCTCGAGCGCAGCGGCGATATCGCCACGCTCCGGATCGATCGGCCGCGCGCGATGAACTCGCTCGACGCCGAAACCTTGTCGGAACTGCGCGTGCACGTGCAGACGCTCGCGCGTGAGCCGGCGCGAGTCGTTCTCGTTCGCAGCGCGGGTGACCGCGTGTTCGTCGCGGGCGCCGACATTGCTGCGATGTCGAAGATGAGCCCCGAGGAAGCGAGGACGTTCTCGGAACTCGGGCATGAAACGTTCGATGCGCTCGAGGCGTTGCCGAGTCTTCAAGTGGCGGTCGTCCAGGGCGCCGCGCTCGGCGGCGGCTGCGAACTCCTGCTCTCTTGTGATCTCGCGATTGCGAGCGAGAAAGCTCGGTTTGGCCAACCCGAAACCAACCTGGGCCTTCTGCCGGGTTTCGGGGGCTGTTCCCGCCTGGTCCGTCGGATCGGTCTCGGCGCGGCGCGGGATCTCATCTACAGCGGCCGACTGATCGGTGCGCAGGAAGCCCTGGCCGCGGGCCTCGTGAACAAGGTGGTTGCTCCAGAGGAACTCGATGCCGGTGCCTCTGCCTGGGCTGCGGAGTTGGCCAGCCGGCCGCCCTTGGCCGTGCGGCGAGCCAAGGCGGCGATGGCGGCGGCAGAAGTGAGTGATGCTCGCACCGCCGCGCGAGTCGAGATCGAGGGCTTCGCTGGCGTGTTCGCTTCCGACGATTGTCGGGAAGGTCTGAACGCGTTTCTCGAGAAGCGCACGCCGACGTTCCAGGGACGCTGATGATGAAGAGCCAAACGAAACGTCCGCTTCGAATACTGGTCGCCAAGCCCGGCCTCGATGGCCATGACAGGGGGGCGAAGATCATTGCTCGCGCCCTGCGCGACGCCGGGATGGAGGTCATCTACACCGGTCTCCACCAGACGCCGGAGATGATCGTGGAGGCAGCCCTCCAGGAGGACGTCGACGCCGTCGGGCTGTCGGTTTTGTCGGGCGCCCACCGGGTGCAGTTCCCGGCGGTCATCGAGCTACTCGCCGCGCGCGACGCCGCAGACATCGTTGTGTTCGGTGGAGGGATCATTCCGGTGGACGACATCACCGCGCTGTCGAAAGAGGGGGTGTCCCGTATCTTCACGCCTGGTGCGACGACTGACGAAATCGTGGAGTGGATTCGCTCGAACGTCCGCACGCGCGGCTGATGGCGGAATCCGTCGAACAGCGTGACATCGTCATCGTCGGGGGTGGCCCCGCCGGTTCGGGGACGGCGCTGGCTCTACAGAAAGCGGCGCCGGAACTTGCTGCGAGGGCGCTGATTCTCGACCGAGCCGAGTTCCCGCGCGACAAGACCTGCGCGGGTGGGCTGATTCCCATGACGCTCGGCCTGTTGGAAAGCGTCGATCTGTCGCTGTCGGTGCCG
This sequence comes from Candidatus Binatia bacterium, assembly GCA_029243485.1. NCBI lineage: Bacteria > Candidatus Binatota > Binatia (SeqCode) > Binatia bacterium. The sequence continues at coordinate 159,842 of JAQWRY010000007.1, forward strand.
GCGGTCCGGGTTGACCACGCGCGGGTCGAGGCCGGCGGAGGCGGTGCGATCGAAGTGGCCGCGGGTGGGTGCTGCTGGGTGATCCGACGCCGGGAGTTCGATGACATGCTCCTGTCTGCGGCACGGGATCGCGGGACCGAGGTGCGCACCGGCGTGCGAGTGCGCGGCGCGGAACGCCGCGGTGACGTCATCCGCCTCGACACGAGTGACGGCCCGATCGATGCGCGTGCGGTCGTCGCGGCCGACGGCGCGGGGAGCCTTCTCCGCCGACGGCTCGTCGACCCGGACGAAGGCTGGGTGGCGCGCGCGATCATGTGCGACGTTCCCATTGCGGGGGACGTGGCGCCGGACATCTACGAGTTCGATTTTCGTGACGTGCCCGACGGCCTGGCCGGGTACGCCTGGTCGTTTCCGTGTTGGATCGACGGCCGGCCGCATTGGAACGTTGGAGCCTATTCGGTCCGCCGCCGAGGCGAGGGCGAGCGGCTGGCCGGGATCCTCGACGGTCGCAGTGGTGGGATCGCGGACCGCAAGGCGCACCCGATACGCCTGTACGAGGCTGGACGTCCGCTGGCGGCCCCCGGCGTCCTGCTGGTGGGCGATGCGGCCGGGGTGGATCCGCTCCTGGGGGAGGGGATCTCCTTCGCCCTGGAATACGGCCAAATGGCCGCCCGGGAGCTCCAGGAGGGCTTCCTCGCGGGCGATTTGCGCTTCTCCCGGTATCAGGCCCGGGTGGCGGGATCGCCCCTGGGAAAGAAGTTGCGAAGGCTCGCTCTGGCCGCGAGACTCTTCTACGGCCCGAGAAGCGATCTCTGGTTCCGGGTGGCTCGCCTCAGCCGGACTGCGCAGCGAATCGGGATGAATTGGTACAACGGTGTAGGGCTCTGGAATCCGACGGTTTCGGCGCCCCCGGAGGCTCCCTGAAGGGGCGGCCACGGGGACGGTGGCATCGCTCTGGGGCCCGCGCCCGATCTTGGAGGACAACATGGCAGACGCAGTGATCGTATCGGCAACACGAACCCCCATCGGAGCCATGGGCGGCTCGCTTTCGACCCTTCCCGCAACGAAGCTGGGCTCGATCGCCACGAGCGAGGCCCTGCGCCGCGCCGGCGTCGAGGGCAAAGAGCTCGGAGAGGTCGTGCTGGGTCACGTTCTTGCCGCGGGCCTCGGCCTCAATGCAGCGCGCGTCGCCTACCTCGATGCCGGGATCCCCAAAGAGGTTCCGGGCTACGGTGTGAACATGGCTTGCGGATCGGGCCTGAAGGCCGTTGCGAACGTCGCCTCGGGCATCCGCAACGGGGACTATGACATCGGCCTCGCCGGCGGCATGGAGAACATGTCGAGTTCGCCGTACCTGCTCGAGAAGGCCCGCTACGGGTACCGTCTCGGTCACTCGCAGGTCTTCGATTCGATGATCAAGGACGGGCTCACGTGCCCGATGACCGACGTTCACATGGGGGTCACCGCGGAGAACATCGCCGCTAAGTACGAAATCTCCCGCGAAGAGCAGGACGAGTTCTCGGCGGGCAGCCAGAACAAAGCTGGCGCTGCGATGGAAGGCGGCAAATTCAAGGCCGAGATCGTCCCGGTCCAGGTCCCCGGCAAGAAGCGTGGCGAGACCGTTGAGTTCGCCGTCGACGAGTTCCCGCGTCCGGGCACCAGCGCCGAGAAGCTCGGCGGCCTCCGCGCGGCCTTCAAGAAGGATGGCACCGTGACGGCGGGCAACGCATCGGGAATCAACGACGGTGGCGCCGCTCTCGTGGTCATGAGCGAGGACGCCGCAAAGTCGCGTGGCCTGAAGCCTCTCGCGAAGATCCGCACCTGGGCGTCCGCCGGCGTCGATCCGTCGATCATGGGCATGGGCCCGTGGCCGGCGTGTGAGAAGGCCCTTGCTCAGGCGGGTCTCACCAAGGACCAGATCGACCTGTGGGAACTCAATGAGGCGTTCGCGGCGCAGTCGCTCGGCGTGCTTCGCGAGCTCCAGATCGACCGTGACCGTGTGAACGTCAACGGTGGCGCGATCGCTCTGGGCCACCCGATCGGCGCCAGCGGCGCGCGAGTGCTGGTCACCCTGCTGCACGCCATGCAGGACCGCGACAAGAACCTCGGTGTCGCCTCGCTCTGCATCGGCGGCGGTCAGGGCATCGCGATGATCGTCGAGCGGTAGAGAGCATTCGGTGGTGGGCCGCACGGCAGCGTTCTTCGACATCGACGGAACGTTGCTGGCGGTCCACTCCGCTCCGCACTACGCCCGGTACATGCGCAAGCACGGACGGGCCCGTCGTCGCGATCTGCTTCGTACGGCGTACTATCTGCTCCAGTACCGGTTGAATCTGCTGGACATGGAGGGTGCGCTCGAACGAGCGAGTGAACTGATCGTCGGTCAGGAAGAGGCCGAGGTCGCCGCGTTCTCGCTCCGTTGGTACGAAGACGTCATGCGTGAGCATCTCGTGCCGGTCGTGTGCGATCTGCTCGCGCAACACCAACGGCGTGGCGATACGGTTGCGCTGTTGAGCACCACGACGAGCTATCTCGCCGACCCCATCGCCCGCGACCTGGGTGTCGACCACTCTCTGGTGACGCGCCTGGAAGTCGAGGACGGCCGGTTTACCGGTCGAGCCGATGGTCCGATCTGTTATGGCCGCGGAAAGGTCTTCTGGGCGAAGAAGTTCGCAGAAGAGGAAGACGTCGACCTTGCGCAGAGCTACTTCTACACCGACTCCGTGACGGATGTGCCGGTGCTCGAGTTGGTCGGCCACCCGCGGATCGTGCAGCCGGACCGCCTGCTGAGACGCGAAGCGCGGCGTCGCGGCTGGTCGGTGGTGCCGACCGACGGTGCGCCGCAGACATTGTGAGGAGAAAGCGACCGGCGCACTTGCACCCGCGTGTCGGTTGGGTCTAATTGCGTTCGCGACCGTCGTTTCGTCGGTTGCGCTTCATCTACAGGAATCCGATCGCTGGGCGGTCGCGGGAGGCAGAGTGTGACGACGAACGGGCTGGCGGCGGCCCCGGCGACGGGCGGGCGGGTTCCCCCGCAGAGTATCGAGGCCGAAGAGGCCGTGCTCGGCGGGATCCTTGTCGACAACCGCGCTTTGGACCAGGCGATCGAATCCCTCAACGCCGAGGATTTCTATCGCGAGGCGCACCGCCGGATCTTCCTGGCGTTGATCGACCTCGATGAGCGCGGAGAGCCCGCCGACGTCATCACGATCACCGAGGCGCTCAAACGTCGCGGTGATCTCGAGGCTGTCGGGGGCGCATCGAGCGTCGCGGAATTGGTGGACCGCACGGCCACCGCGTCGAACGTCGGCTTCTACGCGAAGATCGTCCGCGATAAATCCATCTTGCGTCGCCTCGTCGAAGCCGGCAGCGACATCGCGCAGCGCGCGAGCTTGGGTGCGGCGGACGTGGGCGAGTTGCTGGATCAGGCTGAGCAGGGCGTCCTGGACATAGCGAATCGCCGAATGCGGCCGTTTGCGCGCCTCGAAGAGATCATTGTCACCACGGTCGGGCAGATCGAGGAGATGTACAAGAACCCCGAGGCACTCACGGGGATTCCGACCGGTCTCATCGAGCTCGACAAACTGACGGCCGGGTTTCAGCCGGCCGACCTGATCATTCTCGCGGGACGTCCGTCCATGGGGAAGAGTGCCCTCGCGACGAACATCGCGCAGTATGCCGCAGCGAACACCGGCAAGGCCGTCGGGCTGTTCTCGCTCGAGATGTCGAAGGAATCGCTCGTCATGCGCATGCTCTGCGGCACGGCGCGGATCGACAGCAACAAGATCCGGACGGGGACGCTCACCGACGAGGACTTTCCGCGCCTCGCGATGGCCGCCGGCCAGCTGGCGGACCTTCCATTCTTCATCGACGATACACCGGGTCTGTCGGCCCTGGAGCTCCGGGCGAAGGCGCGTCGTCTCAAGCGCGAGAACGGCGGCATCGGTCTGATCGTCGTGGATTACCTGCAGCTGATGCAGGCGCACCGGCAGGTCGACAACCGCGAGCAGGAGATCTCGATGATCTCTCGCTCGCTCAAGGCGCTGGCGAAGGAGCTCGAGGTGCCCGTCCTCGCGCTCTCGCAGCTCAACCGGGCGGTGGAGAGTCGCGCGGACAAGCGGCCCATGATGTCCGATCTCCGTGAGTCCGGTGCGATCGAGCAGGACGCCGACGTGATCGCCTTCGTCTATCGGGATGACTTCTACAACAAGGCCTCGCCCGATCAGGGCGTCGCCGAAGTGATCATCGCGAAGCAGAGGAACGGTGCGACCGGCACGGCGCGTCTCGCGTTCCGCAAAGAGTTCACGAGCTTTGAGAATCTGAGCTCGCGAGACGACGACCCCGGCGGGGACGCGGACTACGACGACTACGATCTGTAGCCGTTCAGCTGCAGCAGGGACGTCGCGAGCCCGACCGGGTCGGGTGCGCTCGCGAGGGCGCCGATCATGGCGACGGCGTTCGCGCCCGCGGACAGGACGCCGGACGCCGTGGCCTCGGTGATACCGCCTATCGCGACGATGGGCAGGCCGACCGCAGCCCGCACGGCGCCGAGTGCGCCGTTTGCTCGGGGGGGGAGCGCGTTCGCCTTGCTCGACGTCGGGAACATCGGTCCGAATCCGATGTAGTCGGCGCCGCCGGCCTCCGCCGCACGGGCCTGACCCACGTCGTGCGTGGAGATACCGATCACGAACTCGGGGTGGTTTGCGACAAACCGAGCGGCGGTGAGCGGGAGGTCGTCCTGGCCGAGGTGCACGCCGGCGGCACCGCTTGCGAGCGCGACATCGAGGCGGTCATTCACGATCACGCGCGTGCCGTGGGGCCTCGCCAGTCCGATGAGCCGCTCCGCGATCGCGACGTGCTCACGACTCGGCGTGGATTTCACGCGGAGCTGCAGCCAGGGTACGCCTGCAGCAGCGAGCTTCTCGCCGAGAGCCAGCGGTTCGGCGGCTTCTCCGCTCATGACGTCGACGATCGCGTACAGAGGAGCCGGTAGGAAGCGCGCCACGAACGCAAAGGTGCCTTTCGAGTCCCCAAACGGCAAGCGGGGGCCACGCGAAGTGGGCCGCCCCCGCCCCGGGGAACCGACTATCGGCGGACGCCGAGCGCTCTCTTCATGCTGGGCGCGATGCGATCGCCGGCACGTTCCGGCAAGAGCGTGTCGATCAGCCCGGACTTCTTGGCCCAGGGGTGTTTCTGCGTGGGAGCCTCGGTAGGCGTCGGCGGGGTGAACGGCTGGGTCGGGACGGAGGTCGGCGGGATGAACGGCTGGGTCGGGGTGGGGGTTGGGAAGTTCGGTGTCGGCGTGACCTGAGGTGTTGGCGTGGGCTGAGGCGTCGCCGTCGGCAGGCAAGACTTGCGGGCACCAATCCACATTTGGAAGTCGAGGATCTCGCCGCTAGTCGCGGCCAAGATGTTGCTCTCTTGGGTGTGGACGTTCTCCCGAATGTGGATCTGAACCGGGCCGTTGGCGGTGACGCTCGCGAACTTTTGGATGTCTCATTTGGTGAAGTTGTACGTGCCGGTCTCGAGGAACACGGTCGAGTTCTGTCGGGCGAGGCGCTCTCCGTAACAACCGGGGGGGAGGGTCAACGAGCCGCCGGGAGAGACGACGAAGTTGGCTCCGCTGAGCGTACAGTTGTTGCAGACGTGTGCCGTGGGGAAGGTCGGAAGGCTGAGGCCGAGCGGGAAGCTCGTGGGTTCGGTGGTGCCGCGCACTTTGCCGGTGGGGTTCCCTGTGACTATGTTCGTGTACGCGTTGGCCTCAGACGCGACGGCTGCGAGGTTGAGCGTGTCCGCGGCGACGAACGGAGGCGGAGCGTCATCGAGCTGGTAGGTGTTCCGCCCGAGCTCCAGAGTGCCCCCGGCCGCCCACGTCGCGAAGTTCCCCGAGAGGTTCAGGTTCGCACCGATGTCCAGCCGGTTCTCCGCGATGATGGTGAAGTCCAGCCAATTGGTCGTCGGCAGCGTTGCGGCGGCGCGACGAGCGCGCATCGGCAGGCGGCGGCTCCAGGCCAGGCTCGGCGACAGGGCGGCGGCTACGAACAGGACCACGAGTGCGAGATGCGCTGGTGCCCTCGGGTTTCGATTCTTCTCTCGCTTTTGACGATGATCCGTGGCGGACTCGCCCATGGCAGCGCAGTGGCTGTCGGGTGCTGGTCGACAGAGCATGGAAAAGGCCACGAAGGCCTAAACAGACGTCGGAAAAGCGAGCCTCTTTCGGCCTCTGAACGTGCATTCCGGCTTGGAACGTTGCACGGTGCGGTCCTACTGCAGTGACTTGGGACCCCGCAAGTCGGGTCATATCGGCGATGTTATGCGTGCCTCTGGGGCCGGGGTGGAACGGGATCGAAGCCGAGGAGGGCCGGCACGAAGTAGCGGATGGCATAGAATCCGAACTTCAATGCCTCGAGCGTGACCCGCACGATCGAGCGCTCTCGCGTCCACCACAGGGGCCCGTAGATCGTCCCGCACCGGTAGACGCGAATGCCATCCCCCAGGTCGCCCAGCGAAAGCCAGAGCGTCAACTGGGCGCGGCGCGAGTGGGTCGGTGAGGTGACGGCGATTACCTCGCGCACGTCTGCGGAGCGCATCCAGGCGCCGAGGGCCAAGGCATCCTCCCAAGTGCTCGAGCCCGCGTGAAGGAGAACTTCGGCCTCGTCTGGCACTCCATGGTCGTGAGCGATGCGGGCGTTGAGCGTCGCATCGTCGATAGGGTGCCCGATGGCCGCGAGTTCCGTGTCGACGCGACCGCCGGAGAAGACCACCTTCGGGGCGACGCCTTGCCGGTAGAGTGCGGCCCCGCATTCCGCGCGTTCGGGGACCTGGCCCGGGAAGACGTAGATTGCCTGGGCGGAGGATGGAATCTCGCCGGAGATCGCAAGGAACTGCGGTACAAGGCACACAAGGCCCACGGCCAGCACACAAGCGATGAGCCATAGGATCCGCTGCGGGCCCCGCTTGCGAACCTCGGAGTCTCCGCCGATGATCGAAGGATGCTCTCTTTCGGGTGGTCCTGGATTCATCGAACGCGCATCCTCTCGCTGGTTCTACTGACCTTCGCGGTCGTCGGGCCCGTAGGCACGGCGGACGCACGTGAGTGCGGTGGGCGGAAGGTGTGTCGGTGTGGCGACCATGTTGCGCAGAACTACGAGCTCGTCGGCAGCCTCGGGCCTTGCAAGAAACACGGCCTGACGGTTCGCGGGGGCGTCACGCTGGAGGGGGGCGGGCACACGCTGCGTGGAAGCCGTGCGCGGTCGAGCAGCGGTGTTGTCCTGGACGAGAAGTCGTCGGGCGCCGTCGTCCGAAACCTCGAGGTGACCGGTTTCGAACGCGGGATTCGGCTCGCCGGCGTCGATGGCGCGCGCGTCGAGAACGTCGAGTCGCATCACAACGGCGACCCGGTCGCACACAAGGGGTACGGCATCGACGTGGCGCGTGGCGCATCGAACAACGTCATTGAGAACGTGTATGTCCATCACAATGCCGACGAGGGCATTCATATCGGGAACGACGCGCGAAACAACCGTGTGAGCTCCTCGCGCTTCGAGGAGAACTACCGGGAGAACGTCTATTTCCTCGAGAACGACGGGAATAGCCTTGAGAGCTCGACCCTCCGCGGGGGGGGCGCTTCGTCGGTTTTCATCAAACACGCCCGGAACGTGCGGGTCGAGGGCAACACGATCGACGGTCGCGGGATCCAGGTTCGCGGCGAGTCTTCCGGGGTGAAGCTGATCGGCAACACGGTGTCGGGCCAGGGCCTCACGATTCAGCCCTACAACAAGGGCCCCCGCGGTAAGACCGTGCCTCGGGACATCACCGTGTCCGGTGGCAAGATCAGCAGCTCCAAGCCATGTGTGCGGCTGATCGAAGCGCGTTCCGTTCGGCTTGAAGGCGCCGGGTTGGATTGCGGCACATCGCTCGAGCTGAATGCCGACAGCGATCTGACCGCGGTCAATACTCTTCTGCGGCGCGTCGAGTGCAAAGGCGCGGGGGTGGCTCGGGTGGAGCAGCGAGTGGACGTTCGCTTCGTCGATGCCGCGGGTGCGGCGGTTGCCGGCGTGGAGGTGGTGACCTCCGGAGGCCAGGTCGCCGGGACCTCGGGAGCGGATGGGGCCTGGAAGGGCACACTCTCGCTCGAGACGATCCGTTGTCCGGGACCGCGCCGCGCGGGGTCTTCGGAGGTGACTCTTCGCGTGGCCGCTTGGTCGCGGCAAATCACCGCACGCGATCTCGCCGGTGACGTCCGCGTCGGCGGCTGAGAGACTATTCCTGGCCGAGCTTGAGGGCGATGCGGTAGTCGCTCGGGCGCTCGCCGAGGCGGACCTCGGTCCCGATACCGATGCCGAGGAGGCCCCAGAACAGCAGCTGGATCGCGATGTTGTCGAACGGGTCAAAGCTCTGCATCGCGACCAGGAAACCCACCACGGAGAAGAGCACGGCCCAGAGCGCGGCGCGCAGTCCAGGGTCGGCCATCGTTTGCTGGCTGCGGTAGAGCGACACCAGGGCGGCGCCGAGGATCCAGAGCATCGCGCCCCAGCCGAGGAGCCCGTTCTCGAGTAGGAGCCTCAGGTTGCCGTTCGCCTGCAGGAGGGCGGCATCGCTCGCCGGGGAGCCCGGAGGAACCAACTCGCCGAGCGTGCGGGGCCCGAGCCCGAGCAACAGCTCGCGGGCGGGAAGCTTCGTCAGCGCGGTGCAGGCCTCGGTGGCCTCACCGCAGAGCACGGACTGCCAGTTGAGATTCCCCGCAGGGAGAGCGGTGTACACCGAGAGGTACGCAAAGGGCGCGAGGAGGATGAGCGCCGCGAAGGCCCAGCGAATGCTGAGGTGACGCCAGAGGTAGGCGCTGGCGATCAGGGCGAGGGTAATGAGCCCAGCCGGGTGACGGGTGAGTAGGATCCCGACGAGGCAAATCGTAGTGGAGGCGACCCAGAAGTCTCGCATCTCCCTTGTGTGGGCGCGTGACAAGCTGCAGAGCACGCAGGGCACGCCCAGGAGCAGGTACGTTGCAAGGGCGATTGGACTGCCAAGTGTGGATGAGATCGCGCCCGGTACCATGCCGAATTGGTTTCGGATCGGCGAATCCGGAGCGAGGTAGTCGGAGACGAGAAGTTCCAGGAGTCCCATGCCCGAGATCGCTACGGAGATCAGCGCGACCGCGTTGATTGCACTGCGAACGAATTGGCGCGTGAATGTGCCGTTGATCACTGCGAGCATCACGATGAAGCCGGTGATGAGGTAGTATGTCGCGCCGCGAATGGCCTGTACCGGCGAGTCCGACAGGAAGGCCGACGCGAGCGACAGCAGAAGGAACGCTGCGATCGGCAAGTTGAGCGGCGTTCGGTAGAGGCTGATCCGGTCTCGCGGCGCGTGCCGCAAGATCATCCAGAGCGCGCCGAACGCGATCACCCCGTGTAGCGGGTTGACCTTGGCACCGCCCAACTCGATGTACAGATCCGAGATCATCCCGGCGGGGATGAACGAAACGAAGAGGAGAAGCACCAGAAGGAACGCCCCGAGGGTGATCCAGCGGTTTAGTACTTTGAGAGCGGTGAGGCCGACGAGCTGCGCATCGAGAAACAGGGTTCGATGCGAAATGTAGAGTCGGTCGTACCGCAGCTTGTTCTGCGGAGAGGTGAAGTAGCCACCGCGGACCTGCGCGAGTCCGGTCATGCCGGGCGCGACGCGGAACCGATCGGCGTAGTGTGCGATCTCGTCGAGATAACGCTCGAGAAAGACTGGTCGCAGAGGACGCGGCCCTGCGAAGTTCATCTCGCCGCGGAGGACATTGATGAGCTGCGGAACTTCGTCGAGCTTCGAGCGCTTCAGGAACTTGCCGATCGGAGTGTAGAAGTCGTCCTGCGCGCTGAGCAGTCGACCGCCGATCTGTCGTTCCGAACCCTCACGAAGGGTCCGGAACTTGTACATCGTATAGAGCTTCTGGTTCCTGCCGACGCGCACGCCGGCGTAGAACAGGGGGCCTGGGCTGCTGATCTTCACGGCGAGTCCGACGGTCAGTAGGATCGGTGAAAGCAGCAGGAGAGCAGTGAGGGAAAGTGTGGCCTGCACGAGGTACCGGATCGAGGACTCGGGGACCTCGGGCGGGACGACGCGCGCCGGCGCTTGGCTGGTCGCCCCGGTTTCCTCCGATATTCCCGGGGGCTCTGCGGGATTGGGCACGGCGCGCAAGGTTACGGGTCTCGACAAGTTGGTGGCTCCAGAACTTCTATCGGCAGAATGCACGACGGGTAAGAATGCCGTCAACCCACGAGTCGCGGCTGAGCGTCGGCCGGGGTGGATTGGCTCAGTGCGTCGTGCCAGCTCTGGAACATGAGGAGGGTCCAGATCTCGCGGCTATTGTCGCGTTCCTTGGTCTCGTGGCCCTGAATGAGGTTCTGGACGGCATCGGCATCAAAGAAGCCGGCCGCTCGGATCCGGTCGGGCGCCAGGGTGTCGCGGACCCGCTCCCGCAGGGGGCCGACGAGCCAGCTCGGGATCGGGACGTTGAAGCCTTGTTTCGGGGCGTGGAGCGTCTCGTGGGGGAGGCGGTCCTCCATCGCTTTGCGCAGAAGGTACTTCTTCGTTTGGCGCTTCATTTTGAGGCTGCTGGGGATCGATGCCACGAGTTCGACGAGCGGGTGGTCGAGCAGGGGGACCCGACCTTCGAGAGAGGTCGCCATGGTCATCCGGTCGGCCTTCACCAGCATATCGCTCTCGAGCCCGATCCGGGTATCGATCGCAAGAAGCTGGGCCAGGAGGTCGCGCTCGTCGACGTCTCCGGCCGCCTCCTGGTACAAGCGCAGTGTCTCCTCGATGCCGTCGGGCTGTGAGGCGTAGAGTTCGCGCTTGGCGTCCTCGTCCAGGATGGCCTTCCAGGAGAGGTGGGCCTCGAGCGGGTCACGGTCTGCTCCCGCGACGAAGCGTTTGGCCATGTAGTCGAAGCTGACTTTGCCGTGGGATACGGGAAGCTGTCCCACCATGCTGGCGAGGAGCTTCCGTGCCGGTGATGGGACGAGGCGTCTATACCACCCGGCCAGGAGGGTTGCGGAGTACGTCTTGTAGCCGGCGAAGATCTCGTCGCCGCCTTCGCCCGAAAGCGCGACGGTCACGTGTTCGCGCGCGAGACGCGAGACGCAGAGGACCGGGATTGCCGACGAGTCGGCGTATGGCTCATCGAACGACGCCATGAGGTCGGGGACCAGCGCCACGGCGTCGGGCGTGACCACGAGCTCGTGGTGGTCGGTTTCGTACTTCTTTGCAGCGATACGCGCGCGATCCAGTTCGCTAAACGTCTTCTCTTCGAATCCGATCGAAAACGTCTTGAGCTCGCCGGTGTGGAACTTGCGCATACACGCAACGAGAGTGGCCGAGTCGACGCCGCCGGAGAGAAAGACGCCGAGAGGCACGTCGGAGACGAGGTGGCTTCGAACCGCATCGTCGACCGCGTCGCGCACGGCGTCGAGAGCGACGCGCTCGTCGGCGAGAGCCGGGTTCGGGGTCAGGTCGAGTGTCCAGTACCGCTCGATCGTCGTGTTGCCATTCTCGACGATCATCCGATGGCCCGGCGGGAGCTTGCGCGCATCACGAAAGATGCTGGCCGGTGCGGGGATGTGGGTGAGCGTCAGGTAGTCGTGAAGCGCCTGTCGGTCGATGGCGCAGTCCAGGCCGGCCGCAAGCAGACTCTTCAACTCGGAGCCGAAGAGAAGACGCCCGCGCGAATGGCCGTAGTACAGCGGCTTGATGCCCAGGCGGTCACGCGCCAGCATCAGCCGGCGTCGGGGTGCGTCCCAGATGGCGATGGCGAACATGCCGCGCAGTTTCTCGACGCAGGCGGTTCCGTACTCCTCGTAAAGGTGGACGATCGCCTCGGTGTCACTGTTCGTCTCGAACTTGTGACCCTTGCTCTCGAGTTCCTCGCGGAGCTCGCGGAAGTTGTAGATCTCGCCGTTCTGAACGACGCCGATCGTGCGATCCTCGTTGTAGAGCGGCTGGTGGCCGCCCTCGAGATCGATGATGGAGAGGCGCCGCATGCCCATCGCAAGCGGCCCGTCGACGAGGAAGCCCTGATCGTCGGGGCCGCGGTGTACGATAACGTCGCACATCGGCTGAACGTCGGCTTGGTTCAGAATCGCGGTGGGGTCGAGGGAGAGCTGTCCTGCAATTCCGCACATGACGCAGATTCTCTCCTAGACCGCGGCCTGTTGGCCGGGGCCGTTACGCAACCACGCGCGCGCGCCGTGAAGAAGGTCGAAGCTGCCTTCGATCTTGTGGCGAAAGTCGCGCAGGGAGTCGTCGTTCGCGATGAACGTTCGGCGAAGGCTGAACGGATGCGTTTCTTTGGTGACACAGCCCTCCATCGTGGTGCAGGCCAGATCGTATCCGGCCTCTCTTACGACGTCCTTCACTCGGTCGTCGAAGTCGCCCCGCGGATAACAGAAGGTTCGAACCCGGACGGCGGTGCGTTCCTCGATTCGATCACGACATTCGGTGACCTCGCGGCGAAGTGCTTCGTCGTCGAGGTCCGTGAGGTTCGGGTGGGTGAGCGTGTGCGCGCCGAGTTCGACTCCGTGGTGCGCCATCTCGCTTACTTGAGCCCAGTCGAGCGGCTTCACGCCGCTGCGATCTCGCAGCACGGGGAGCTCGTCGGTGCCGATGAAGTCCGCCGTGAGGAAGAGCGTCATCGGGATCGATTCGCGTTGCAGGATCGGAAACGCGTTTTGGTAGTTGTCCGCGAAGCCGTCGTCGAACGTGACGATGACTGTCCGATCGGGGAAGGGCCGCTTCGTGTCGAGGTGCTCACGAACTGCGCTGAGGGGGAGAAGATGGTATCCCTCCCGTCGCAGGAGCGCCATCTGCTCGGCAAACGCGCTCGGCCGCACGCAGGAGCGGTGCGTTTCTTCTTCGATGCGGTGGTAGTACAGGACTCGCGCCGTGCCCGACCGGCTCGGCCTTACGCGGCGCGCCACCGCCGCCGCTTCGCCGGCGACGGTTCGGAGGCTGCGGGAGAGCCGGGACCGGACCATCAGGCGGCCTCTTTCTGCGTGGCCGTTCGGAATGTGCGAACGAGCTCGGCGACGGTTTGTTCCATGTCGAAGTGCTCGACGACGCGGCGACGCCCTTCCTTTGCCATCCGATCGGCGCGCTCCGGGTCGGCGAGAAGCTCTCCCAGGGCGTCCGCCAGGGCGGCGGGGTCACGCTCGGGTACGAACAGGCCACTGGCGCCGTGCTCCACGAGTTCGGCGAGCGACGGGAGTTCGGTGCAGACCACCGGCGCGCCCGCGGCCAGTCCTTCGATCAAGATGTTCGGGATGCCGAAATGATCCTCGTGGTGCGCGGGCAGGGCCACGACCGCTGCGGTTTGATACGCGGGGATCAGTTCCTCTTGCGGGCGATAACCGGGGAGGCGCACCCGGTCCCCGAGATTCAGGGAGCTGATCAGATTCTCGAGAGCGCTTCGCTCTTCGCCTTCGCCGACGATTTCCAGTTCGGCGTCCGAGCCGCGATCGCGAAGCAGGCCGATCGCGCGAATCAGATCGTCGTAGCCCTTGCAGGTGCGCAGCGTACCGGCGCTCAGCACGAGGCGCGGATGCCTCGGCGCGCCGGTCGGTGCGAACGCCGGCAGGTCCACGCCGTGGTACACGGTGCGGATCCGGTCGGCGTGCTCCGGCGCGATCTCGGCGAGGTAGGTGCGGTTGAACTTCGTACACGTAATGACGAACTGCGCGGCTTCGATCTTCTCGCGCAGCATCGCGTGATGGACGAAGATGTCCGTCGCATGTCCCGAGAAGCTGTAGGGCAGTCCTGTCAGTTCGGAGATGACCATGGCGGCAGTCGCAGGATAGGTCGCCCAGTTCGCGTGGATGTGGCGCACGCCGCGTTCCTGCATCTCGCGCGCGAATGCGAGGCTCTGCGGCAGGATTGCCATCGACTTCGCAAGGGCCGCTGGCATCGAGCGGTGGCCGGCGGCGACGCGGGCCGCGATTCCCGCGGTCTGTGCGGGGTGGCGGGCCAGCTGAGCTAGGGTCTGTCCGCCGAGCGCTGTGGGAGCGGGCGGATAGATCGTACGCTCGAGCAGGGGGCGAGCGTCCTCGTGAATCTTCCAGCCCTTCGGCGCGGGGAGGAGAGAGTAGATCCCGAAATCGAGGCCGCTTTCGAGCAAGCCGCGTAGTTCGCGAAGGAAGTACGCGTCGACCTGGCGCGGGAACTGATTGACGATGAAGGCCAGCATGTTCAGGCCGCCGCTTTCAGGCGCTCCGCGAGGCTCCGGTAGAGTTGCTCGGTGTGGGCGACCATGGAGGCCACCGCGAAGACGGTCTCGACCCGCTCTTGTCCGGCTCGTCCGAACTTCTCGCGAAGTTCCTTGGAACCGCACAGGCGCGCGAGGGCATTGGCGAGGGCGGGCGCGTCGCGGGCCGGGACCAACAGTCCGGTTTCTTCCTGGATGATCACCTCGGCGTTCCCGCCGACGTCGGTCGCGGCGATCGACCGGCCGGCCGCCATGGACTCGATGACTGAGTTCGAGAGTCCTTCCTTCACCGAGGAGAGGACGGAGAAGTCGAGGCTCTGTAGCCACTCGGCTGCATCGGTACGGAACCCCGTGAAGTGGACGCGGTCGGCGATGCGGAGCTCGCGCGTCATGCGTCGGAGGCGCTCTTCTTCACTTCCGCCGCCGACCACGACGAGGTGCAGCTTCGGCGCACGGTCGCGGATCAGCGACATGGCCTGCAGGAGCGTGCCGTGGTCCTTGGCGGGCTCCACGCGAGCCACGACTCCGGCGAGGATGCAGTCGTCCGGTACGCCGAGTTCCTGGCGGCGAACCTGAGGATCGCATGGGGCGCGAAAGCGCTCGAAATTTACCCCGTTGTAGATAGTGAGCACCTTGTCCGGGTCGAGTCCGCCTCGGTCGAGAAGGTAGGTTCGTACCGCCTCGGAGTTGGCTACCACGCAGTCGGTCCTGCGCGCGAGCCACCGGCCGATGACGCGCTTGTAGGCCTCTTCCCAGATGTCGACGTTGCGCTCGGATGCGACGATGATGGGCACGCCGGCCAGTCGGGCCGCGAGGCGGCCCCAGGTATTGGCGGTCCAGAGGTAGGTCTGGACGATGTCGAAGCGCTCGCGCTTCATCAGACTGGCGAGCCGCAGAATCAAGCCGGGGTCGGCCCTCATGCGCTTGGGTTCGTGGTGGACCGGGACGCCGAAGGACGCGATTTCCTTCGCCTTCCGGCCGTAGCGGAAGCAGCACACGTGGGGCTCGAAGCGCTCTCGGTCGATTCGTTTGACCAGCTCGAGAATCTGCTGCTCGGTCCCGCCGATGTCGAGTTCATCGATGATGAACAGCACGCGGAGCGGGGGCCCCGAGGGGCCCGCCGTCTGCGGGAGACCGGAGCCGGAGCGCGGTCGCCACTGCAGGACCTGTGCACCGCCTTGGCTCGGCGAAACCTGATTTTCGTCCATGAAAGCGATCCTGAAATCGAATATCCGACGCGGCGCAGGCCACGTCGGAGGGGTCAGCGGGAGTTGTCCGTCGAATCGTCGGGCGTCGTGGGGCTCTTCATGCTGTCGACGCCGGCGGTGAGGTCGAGGATTGGTTCCCACCCGAGTTGGTCGCGCGCCGCGCTCGTGTCGTATCGCAGGCTCTCGGTGGCTCGCTTGAGCTTGTACCGCGTGAGCGGAAGGGAGCGACCGGTGAGACGAGTCGCCAATTCACAGCCCATGGCGATCGGGGTGAAAAGTGCCGAGGGGACGTACGTGGGACGGATCGGTGCGACGCCGGAGGTGGCCAGTAGCGCGAGGTAGTCGCCCTGCGAGGTCGTGCCGTCGACTACGTTGTAGGTTCCGCCACGCGCACCGCGCTCGCCGGCGAGCACTATCGCGTCGCAGGCGTTGTCTACATGGGTGAGGGGCAGCAGGTTGTTGCGTGACCCTACGACGATGCGTCTCCCACGGCCGCGTGGGACCGGGAAGCTGAGGCGGCCGAGGAAGGGCTTGGCCTCGGACCCGTACAAGAGCCCCGGGCGGATGATGACGACCTCGACGTTCGAGTTCTCGCCGAAGCGTCGCACCCGGTCGTCTGCCCGGGCTTTGGACCAGGCGTACGCGCCGCGCTGTTCGATCGAGGGATCGAGGGGCGTGGTCTCGTCGATGTCGCCGGACGCGGCGTCGGAGCCATAGATGCCGGCCGAGCTCACGTAGACGAACCGTTTCACGCCGGCAGCTTCCGCCGCTTCGAGAAGGTTCTCGGTGGCGGTTACGTTGTCGCGTTCGAAGGCATCCCGAGAGCCACCGGAACTGACACGCGCCGCAACGTGGAACACGGTGTCGATCGCGTGGGTGGCCCGGGCGAGCGCGGCGGGGTCGTCGAGTCCGCCCCAGACCGTCTCCTGGATCTCCTCTGGGATTCGCTTCAAGTCCGTTCCAACCCGTACCAACGCGCGCAGCGTGCGGCCTTTGGCCGCGAGTCGCGCAGACAAGTGGCGTCCGAGGTATCCCGTGCAACCCGTCAGGAGTTCCATGAGTCCTCGCCATTCGTGATGTGGCCCGTGCCGGTCTCGGCGCGTGCGACGGTAGAGAAGTGGTTCTCGATCTCGCGGAGCAGCCAGACGTTCTGGCGGCCGGCGGCGCCATCCACCGGTGCGGGGTCGCCCTGATCGAGGCTCTTGTAGAACCGTCGAATGTTCTGGCCGATGCCCGGGTACGTCTTCATTCGGCGCAGCGCCACGGCGAGGACAGTCTCGACCGTGGACCCGACGAGTTGCGCAGCCGGTTCCAGGTTAGAGGTGAACTTCGCGACCATCTTCGGGAGCTTGCGCACCTTCTCGACGGTCATCGCCATGGTGTTCAAGTTGGCCCGCAGCGTTCCCTTCGTTCCGAACACGTTCACGTGGTTCAGGTAGGGCTGGGCGCCCATCGAGAACGTCACGTAGCCGTAGGTTCCGTTCGATTCGAGAAGAACCCGGATCTCCCGCAGCAGGCCGTCCGCGCCGATCGGCTGCCCGACGATCTGCACGCCGTCGACCGGGCCGAGGAAGTGCGCGGCCAGGTACAGCGGGTGGGGTCCGAGGTTGTAGAGCGGGGCGAAGGGGTCCGCGACGCTCCAGTGAGCGTCGCCGGTCGGCGCAGGGCCACCGTCGACGGGGTTCACACCCTGGAGCGCTTCCACGGAGACGATCTCTCCGAGGGCGCCGCTGTCCACAAGGTTGCGTGCCTTCAAGATGACGGGGTCGAACAGTCGGTTGTGGTCGACACAGATCCGCCGACCGTACCGCTCCGCGGTCTCGATCATCTGGTCGCAGTCCTCGACGGACATCGCCATCGGCTTCTCGACAAGGACGTTGGCCCCGTTCTCCATCGCGGCGACGGCAAGCCTCGCGTGTGTCGCGGGCGGGGTCACGATGTGCACGATGTTCGGCTGCTCTTTGCGCAGCATCTCCTCGATGTCGTCGTAGAACGCTGGGATGTTGCGCTGCTGTGCGAACTCCTCGGCGGTGTCGCGGTCGGCATCGCACACCGCCACGACCTGGGCGTTTGGCACATTTTTGGCGTAGCCGTGGTGGACGGCGGCGATACGGCCGGCGCCGACGAGGGCTACCCGATGGGAACGCTCACTCATGATGATGAAAAGCTCGCTGAGATCAGCCGAAGGTCGGCAGGTAGCGCCAGAAGTCGTTGTTGAGCGCGCAGCACTTCGCACACTTCGGGAAGAGGCGGCGCTCCTTCAACGTCCGGCGGAAGGTCTGGTAGGCATCGTTGTTCCAGATGTCGATCACGCTCGAGTCGAGAACGTTGCCGAAGGCGACGTCGATCGAACATGAGTACACGTCACCATACGGGCTGATGCGGAACGTCTTCCATGGGTAGAAGCACTTCTCGACGAAGGCGTATTCGTCATCGAGGAAGCGACGCTCCATCTGCTCGGGCGTCGTGAGCGGCGGCCCGAATCCGATCGGAATGCCGTACTCCTCGCTCTTCTTTTTCGCCTTCTCCGATTCCTCAAACAGCGTCTGGCCGTTGACCTGACGGAGGTACATCGGAAGGTCCTGGTCCTCTTCCTTTGAGGCGACCGGAAGCGGCACGAGGTCTTCGGTCTCCCGGTCGTGCTCGGGGGTGGTGTAGAACATGTAGTCGAAGTCGACCGTGTCGACGCCGGTGTCCTTCAACCAGTCGAGAACCTCGCTGTAGCGATGCTGGTTCAGGGCCGAGACGGTCACGGTGATGCCGATCTTCGGCCGCCGGACGCCCAACTCCTTCTTGGCGTCCTGGATGTTCTGGATGCCCTCGAGCAAACGGCGGAAACTGCCCTTTCCGCGGCGGATCTCATCGTGCAGATCGTCCGGGCCGTCGACCGAAATCGACAGTGCATGCGGCTTCAGGGCGACGAGTCGACGGGCTTCCTCGGGGCGGAGGAACCAGCCATTCGTGTTCACGCAGAGGTGAATCGGCGTCTTCGTGATGTGCTCGATGATCTCGAACGCGTCCTTGCGCAGGAAGACCTCACCGCCGGTGATCGTCATGTCCTCGACGCCCATCTTCGCGATGTCGTCGATGACCTTCTTCACTTCTTCGGTGCTGAGTTCGTGGCCCTGGCGGGACTTCACGTGCTCCCCGTCGGTCTTGTTGTGCATCATGCGGGGCAGATCGAGTGGGCACATCTGGCAGGACAGATTGCAGCGTAGGGTCAGCTCGAAGGTGACCGACTGCGGCGTCCATGCCTTACCGCCGGCGACGGTGTACGGAATCCAGTACTTGTAGGATTTCAGGTTGCTCTTGGTGAGACCGCGGTCTCGCAACCATCCCTTCATGTCATCGGCTACGGAATTTTCGTCGTTCGTCATGGCGTGTGCGCTC
Organism: Candidatus Binatia bacterium; assembly: GCA_029243485.1. NCBI lineage: Bacteria > Candidatus Binatota > Binatia (SeqCode) > Binatia bacterium. The sequence continues at coordinate 178,682 of JAQWRY010000007.1, forward strand.
CGGCGGATCGGGAATGGAAATGGGTTCCCTAAAGGAACCGACGTCCCTGCTGGCGCAGACGGAGGCCGTCGGCGCGGGTAGGAAATGAGAAGTACGTTGCTTGGCTGCGATCGTTGGGCTGCGTGCTGGCACTGCCACCTTCGAGGCGATCGATCGCCTCGATGATGAGCCGCGCTCCGGCAGCCTTGGTCTTCCGGATTACCGTGTCCTGCGTGTCCGCGTCGCCGATCTCGACGGTCTCCTGTAGGAGGATGGGGCCGTCGTCGAGCTCCTCGTTCATGAAATGCACCGTCGTGCCCGTTTCCTTCTCGCCGTTCGCGAGAACCCAGAAGCTGGGAAGCCGCCCGCGGTACCGGGGAAGGAGAGCCCCGTGCACGTTGATGCAGCCCAAACGGGGCAGGGCGAGGATCTCGCTCTTGAACTTCTGACTCGCGTTGATCGAGATGATGACGTCGAGGTCGAGACTTCGGAGGAAGTCGAGGTACTCCTTCGAGTTGACGCTCTCGGTCGGGTGCAGAGGGAGATCGTACGCCTTCGCGACGCCTTGGACCGAGTAGTGTCCTGGAAGCGGCACGTACTGCTCTAGGATCGCGAGCGCGCGTCGCGATGCGTAGCGCAGCCCCTGCCGGAAGAACTGAACCAGGCCGTAGACGGCCAGGTGATCGCGCATCGTCGTGGTCCAGGTCTGCTTGGGCATCAGCGCCGGCAGAATCGTCATCCCGGCGAGGTTCGCCCGCCGGTGTCGAAGCACCGTGTGGGTGAACTGCGGCAGATACAGGCAGTCTTCCTGGGTGATGATGAAGGCTTTGAGTGGCATTGCGTTCGTTCCTACACTCGATCGGTCATTCTGAGGGTGTGGCCGGTTATAAACAAGTTGCAAACTTGAGTTAGGAGGCCAGCCAGCCCCGTTCGGCCAGGATTTGGCTCATCGGGGCGAAGCGGAACTCGGAGAGGAGGCGGCGGAGCTTTTCCTCCATGGCCTCCAACCGGAGGTAGTGGGTCGAAAAGCCCCGTTTTCCTCGGGTTTTGATCCGGGGCTGCTCCGGGTCGATTTCCCACGGGTGGAGATAGACCAGTGCGGGCTCGCCCTCCCGGTTCACCCGGCGCATGCCCCACCGCATATAGTGGTAGGGCAGGAGGCGAAGGTAGGCCCCGCCGCCCAGCGGCAGGTTCTTGTTCCCGACCTTGGCGGTCGTCATAGGAAACTCCACCAGCCGGCGATCGCCGGATTGGTGGATCACGAACGGAAACCGTAGGGCTCCCGGCATACCGTACAGGGCGTCCTGGACCGGGAAGATGCTCGAATCGTACTCGAGGCCGGCCTCGAGCATGACGTCGAGGGCCCACATCGAGCGTGACGTCACGGAGAAGGACGGCGCTCGATAGCCTTTCACGGGCGTCCCGAGGATTCCCATGAGGATCTCCTGCGAGCGTTCGAGATCCTGCTTGTAAAGGTCACGCCCCTGCTCGTAGACAAGCCGGTGCGCGTAGCCGTGGGTCGCGACTTCGTGCCCGTCGGCCGCGATTTCTTCGACCAGGCCGGGGAAGCGCTCGGCGTTCCACGTCAGAATGAAGAACGTGCCTTTGACGTTGAACTCGGCCAGCATCCGCAGCAGGCGCCGCGTGTTCTCGACGACCCGGCTCTCGTACTTGTCCCAGTCTTCGAGTCGGACCTGCTCCTCGAAGTCAGAGACCTGGAACCAGTCTTCGACGTCGACGGAGAAAGCGTTCGTGATCTCGGAGGAAGCCATCTCAGTCGCTGCCATCCGACGCGGACGGTGCCACATCGCTGCCGGTCTCGAACGGGCGGTCCGCGGTATTCCAGCGGCCGAGCTCGGAGCCCGTGAGGACCTTCCACCAGCCCATCGTGGCGGCGAGGTTCGCGATGCCGAAGTACACGGCCGGCGAAACCAGCCGCTGAAGCCGTCCTTCGGGCAAGAGCTGGGCGACCGGAATCGCTCCGTAGGCCAGGACCTGCGCGGCGAAGGCGAGCTGATAGAACAATCCCAGTCCTGTCGCGAGTCCAGATCCGATGAAGATCATCAGGAACCAGACGGGCGTCAAGTAACGAAGACCCTTGCGGGAGAGGAGCTCGAGTCCGAGGAGTTTGGCGCGCCCGCGGACGATGTCCGGCCAGACGGCTAAGATCCCCCGGATGCCTCGACCGATGATGCGCGACCGGCGCTTCAGCTCGTCGTCGAGATCCTTCGAGCCGGCCTCGATCGAGAGCGCTCCCGGCTCGTACAGGCACTTATGTCCGGCGGCTCCGACCCAGATGGGCTGCACCATGTCGTTGCAGGTGTCATTGGGTATGGGGCGGCAGAGCGTTGTCCGGACGCCGAAGATCGACCCGTTCGCTCCGAGAAGTGTGCCGAGGTCGCTCTCCAGACGCTTCTGCATCTGGTCGAGCTCCCAGTACCGGTTGTAGCCCTCGGCAATCGCGTTCTCGTTGAAGTTTCGGTACACGAGCTCGCCGCACACGCTGCCGACGGTGGCGTCGGCGAACGGTTGCACGAGCTTCTTCATGGCGTCGGGCTCGTACATTCCGTTGGCGTCGGTGAAGACGGTGATGTCGCCCCGCACCCGAGGCATCGACTCGTTCAACGCGAGGTTCTTCCCGCGGTTCTCCGTGTACTCGTGAAGGACCACCCCGCGATCGGCGAAGCTCTCCGCGATCTCGGTGGTCCGGTCGGTGGAGCCGTCGGAGACGACCACGATCTCGAGACGCTCCTTGGGGTAATCGAGCGCGACCGCATTCTCGAGCTTCCGGTCGAGCACTTCCTCCTCATTGTACGCCGAGATGATCAGAGTCACGGAAGGCAGCTCGTCATCGCTCGCGTACGAGCCGCGCTCGACGTCGGGTCGGAGCCGGGCCAAGAGCGACAGGAGGAGGGGGTATCCGACGTACTGGTAGACCAGTGTCAGAACTCCACCCCAAAATAGAAATGCTCCCATCGTCGTCAATTCGGAACCACCCTCTCGCCCGGAGCGCTCCCTGGGGACTCTTCGACATTTTTGGTCTCTGCCTTGAGGCCGGCGGCAGCCATCTCCTTGCAATACAGCTGATCGAGCGCTGTGAGCATGGCCTTCTCGCTGAACTGCTCTTTCACCCGGCTCGCAGCACCCCGGGAGATGCGCTCGGCGAGGAGCTGGTCCGTCAGCACGCGTTCGATGGCGTTCGCTAGGGCGTCCGCGTCGCGCGGGGGAACGACCATTCCCGATTTCCCATCGATCGCGACCTCCGAGCTGCCTCCCGCGGACGTCGTCACGACTGGACGGCCGAGCGCCATCGCTTCCAAGAGCGCGTTGGGCATCCCCTCGATGACCGACGAGAGAACGTAGCAATCGAACCCGCTCATCCGACGGGCAACGTCGGTCTGCTGGCCCAGGAAGCGCACCGTAGAGGCCAGGCCGAGCTGCTGGACTTGCTCTGCGAGCTCATCGCGCAGGTCGCCGTCCCCGACGATGTCGACGCGGAGGCCCGGGATGCGATCCCGGAGCTGGGCGAAGGCTTGCAGGGCGTATTCATACCCCTTCTTCCAGCCGAGTCGGCCGACCATGCCGACGAGCGGCCCGTCGCCTCGCGGATCGACTTCGGGCTCGGCTGCCTCCGGTAGGTTCAGCGGGTCGGGGAGAGGGACGCCGTTCGGAATGTGTTCGATGACGGCGGGCGAGCAGCCTTCGTGTTCGAGGACCACATTGCGCACGGAGATCGCATTCACGAGGACCCGGTTCGCAGTGCGGTTGCACCACCACGCGGCCGCGCGGCGATCGAATCGATCGTAGCGATCGAGGCTTCGCTTGCTGATCAGGACGACGGGGCGCTTCGAGAGCTTCCCGGCGATCGTGCCGAGAAGATTCCCCTCAAAGAGGTAGGCGTGCACGATGTGGATGTCGCGCGCGCGCCAATCCTGCGCGACCCGGCGGCAGGCCTGGAGGGTTTTCGGGCTCATGAGCGTGGACTCGATCTCGAAGCTTCGAACGGGGACACCCATGGCTTCGAAGTCGGCCGCCAGCTCGCCGCGGCTGGCGGAGGTTGTCCACATCTCCGGCGCGTAGCGGCGGCGATCTAGCCCGTGCACCACTTGCAGGAGGTGGCGCTGGGCGCCGCCCATCCGGAGGTGGTCGATGACGTATGCGATCCGGATCATGATTCGGGTTGTCGGTACAACGCGCGGGAGGCCGCGCGTTGCGCTCCGGGTGTCCCGGCGACGACGCCGGGAAGTCCGCGCCCGCGAAGCTCGTCCTCTTCCGCCCAACGAGACAACACGATCGAGAAGGCGACGATGAAGTACAGGTGAACCTCGATCCAGACATCCGCGAAGATGGAGAAGAAGAAGAACAGGACCATGTACAGATGGAGCCAATCCGCCAAATACGGCAGCGTTGGATGGTTCCTGAACTTTGGTCTTAATTTTTGGATTCGTGTGAACAGGAAGCCGAAGAGCATCAAGTACATCACGAGCGCTGGTATTCCTCCCTCTGCAGCGGCCCAGACGTAGGAGTTGTGCGGCGGCTTATACGAGTTGTTCATCAGCGCGTTGACCCAACGAAACTTCGAAAGGCCCACGCCCGTCAGTGGGTACTTCGCGATCACGATGAACGCGTTTTCCAGGGTGCTCACACGCTGCTCGGTCGAGCGCGATCCCTCCTCGCGCGGACCGGCGTTCACGTCTGTGGTGGCGAACGGGTTGATGTTAAGCAGGCGCTCTCGGTGCGCATCCGTCAGGACGAACGAGAACGCGAGGACCGCCATGGCGAGGCCCGCCATGGCGGAGCCGATCTTCCAGCGGCGCGGAATCTGCCCACTGCGCAGCATCAGGACGGCGATCAACCCGAGGCCGATGAATCCACTGCGCGAGGCAGAGAGCAGCACGAGCGGCATACTGACCGCGGCACACGAGAGGAAGACGAACTTCCAGAAAAATGGTCTGACGATATTGGCGAGATAGATGAAGAGCGCGATGCCGACGTTCATCATGAACGCGAAGCGGTTCAGGTTCACCGCCCAGCCAACCACCTTCGACGTGATTCGATACTCGGCTTCACCGCGGGTCATATCCGGGCCGAGTGTGGGCAGCACGGACGCAACGCAGAAGGCGAACAGGAACAGCGCCCAGCGGAGCTGATTGGGCGTGCGAATCCACTGCAGAAAGAAGATGACAAAGACGAGCCGTGAGACGAGTTCGAAGACCCATCTCGCCGTATCGTCGTTGTTGCCGTAGAATGCGGGGCCGGTGACCTTCGCGCGCGAAACCGCCGGGAGAAGGCGCTTGTCGGGCAGGAACAAGTCACTGACCAGGGCGATCGTGATCATCCAGAGCGAGATGATCACGAGGAGCCGGATCTCGGGCTCGCGCAAGAACCAGTAGTCGTGTGTGCGGTAGGTCTCGAAGACGAGGAGCGTGAGCAGGATCGCCCCGAGCATGTTGTTGATGGTGAACGGGCTGACGCCCTTCAGGGCATCCGGGTAGGACATCAACATCGTCGACATGATGATGAAGACGCCGATGTGCGGCTTGTAGAAGACCAGCGCACCGCCGAAGAGGCCGACGACGAGAGCCGCACCGACGAATACCGCGCGATCGTCTACGAGCGCAGCGAGGCCGAGAGCGATCGCCGCGATGGCGAGACCGCCCAGCGCCCACGCGGGGAGGGCGGCTACTTCGCCGGTGCGCCGGGTGGTGGCGCTTCCGGCGGGGAGTGGGGATGCGGTCACGCCCCCCTCACGCTCCGATCTTGCCCCGTTCGATATCTAGAGTGAACTCAGGGAGCGCTCCGTGGCGGTTGTAGATGCCGATGCGCTTGAGCGCGAACGGGTCGTCGCCGATCTGCACGCTGCCCGTCACGGAGGTCGTCGCGGAGTCGAACTTCGCGTCGCGGACCATGCCCTTCACTGCCTCGGTGAGGTGCGCACTGCCTCGGCCGTTCGGGTACGAGAAGTGGCGGATGGGTTCGTTGATCTGTTCTGCCAGAGCCTTGCCGGAACCATCGATCTCTCGCTGCGCCTCTTCCGGCGTGGCGTTAGGTAGGTTTGGGTGGGTAAGGGTATGCGCGCCGAAGATCATTCCGGCCTTGTGCATCTCGCGTACCTGGTCCCAGGACATCATGATCCCACTGAGGGCCGAGGTATCGTCGATCTCGCCGGCGACACGAACCGCTTCGAGGAGTTCCAGGCGGCGGGCTGTCGGGACGTTCTTCATCGTCACGACCAGTTTGGTGAACGCCTCTTTGCGCTCCTCGGGGCTGCCGAGGGGGAGCCGGAAGGCCATCGGTTCGTGCGTCTCGAGCACGGGCACCTCGGTCGTGAAGACGACGAAGCGCAGGAGGCCGGTCCAGAGAATCTCCTCGTTGTCGATGCAGTTGGTCGTGACGTAGAACGTCGCGTTCAAACCGTGCTGCTCGAGAATCGGGAAGGCTTGCGTGTAATTGTCCAGGTAGCCGTCATCGAAGGTGAGGGCGACGGCCTTGGGGGGGAGCGGCTTTCCCTCGATCAGTCGGGTTACCATCTCGTCGAGCGAGATCACGTTGTAGTGCCGCGCGAGGTAGGCGCACTGGCGGTCGAAATGCTCTGGGCGGACGGCGAGGCCGGGATCCAGGCACAGGTGGGTGCCATCGGCCGCGGTGCTCACGGAATGGTAGCGAAGAATGACGGCGCGGCCTGCAAGGCAGGCGCGGGCGACGGAGGAGATCCCTCCATGGTGGATCGCCAGCTTGGCCAGATTGCGGATCACATTGGAAATGGTCGTCTCCTGTGGAAGATACGCCGGCCGTACAGCATCGTCGCGGGGACGACTAGCTCGGGTGAATGTCGGAGATGAGGCCGAGAACCGGCAGTTCCAGCTCGCGTTCGATGTCGGAGCCGAAGTGGTAGGTTTGGTAGAGGTATTCGAGGCCGAAGGCGCCCGCGATACCGAGCGCACCGCCGGCGATGAGGGCGACGATGATGGTCAGCATCGTATTCTGCCCGCTCGGTTTGTTCGGCGGGTAGGCACGGTCGACGATGCGGACGGTGTCCAACTTGTCCGCACTCATTTCCATTGAGAGGGATGCTTCGTGGTTGTCTTCTATCGCGCGATTGAGTGCGATACGCAGCTGCTCGACGGTGTTCCCTAGCGAGCGCAGTTTGGATCCGTGCTTGTCGATGTCCTGGATCCGCTCGTTGTACGTCGAGACGGTGGCCTGGAGCGAAGCCTTCTTGGCGAGCATCGCTTCGCGGTTTGCGCGTGCGCGGTGCAACTCTTCTTCGAGGTTTTGCCGGATCGGGTTTCGTTCGAAGCGCTCGGTGCCGATGATCCGCTGCGGCTGGCCGGCCACCTGCGCGCGGAGCTCGGAGATCTGTCGCATTTTGTCTTGAACACGACGGTCGACGCCCGTGTACTTCTGGCGGAGATCGGAGAGCTCGACGGTCAGGATCCCGATGCGCTCCTCGAGCGCGCGGGCAACCGGGTTGTTCACCATGTTCACGTCGCTCGCGACGCGTTCGGGCTCGTTTGTCAGCGTGGCTTCGAGCTCGGTGATCAGCTGGTTGCTCTGAGCGGCGAGGGCGGAGGTCTCGTCGATCGCGAGTTCGTTGGCCATCATCTGGCGAACACTCTCATCCAACTGCTGGTCGAGGTCGATGATGCCCGTCTTGTGCTGGTAGTGGTCGAGGTCCGCCTCGGCGGCGATCAGCTTCGTCTCGAGATCCTTCTTCCGCTTCTCGAAGAAGACGGCGATCTCCGGCGACTCGTACAAGCTCGGGTGATACTCGAGGTATGTGTCGACGAGGGTGTTCACTACGGCTGCCGCGAGGTTCTTGTCGGGGTGAACGAACGCGATCTCGATCATCGGCGACTTTGGAAAGGCGCTTACCTGTAGGCCCTTGCGCATGGCGGCGGCGGTGCGAGAGGCGCGCTTGTCCGGATCGGCTGGCGCGTCGTCGATGATGTCGACCTGGAGCCGGCGTGCGGCGGCGAGGAGGAACGAGCGGTTCTGGAGGTTCTCGATCTCGGCGAAGATGACCTGTGCTTCGGGAATCTGCGTCGTCTTGCGCGTCTCCTGCGGGGAGAGGTGCATGTAACTACGACTGCCGATGACAAGGAGCTTCGCCCGCGCGACGTACTTCGGGGGACGAACCAGCGTGAAGGCGATGATGGGGATCGAGATCGCAAGAAAAGCGATCACGACGAACCGCTTACGCTTGAACAGAATATGGAGGAACTCGCGTACGGCTTCGTTCATCGAGGCTCCTCGGGCCCGGGCACCACGGCGACCTCGATGAGCTCCTGCGGATTCGTGAGGCGGGCGAGAAGCTCCGGAATGTAGTTTTGGGTCCGGTTCAGGACGGCGCCGAGAACATGCGCGCCAACCCGCTCGAGTTCACGAAGCGAAACCGCGGGGGCTCCAGTCGGAGTAGACTCGGCCTGCACGACGAGGATGGTGCCGTCGGCGCGGGGTGCGAGGTAAGAGCTGTCCGCGTACATCTCCATCGGCGCACCGTCGATGAGGATGGAGTCGAACTCCTTGCGAACGGAGGTCACGACGTCGTCGAGTCCACGTCCTTCAAACATGTACGGAACGCGCGTCGGGCCCTGGCCGGTCGGCATGAAGTACAAGTTCGGGATTTCCGTCGCGTGATAGTGCTCGGACGTGGCGCCGCCGTCCGCGAGTGCTTCGCAGAGGCCGGGCGCGTGGTCGCCGCCGAAGATTCGGGTCAGCCCTGGCGTTCGGAAGTTCGCGTCGATCAGCAGGCAGCGGCCGCCCTGGGACATCGTGGACCCGAGTAGGGCCGTGGTGGTCGTGGCGCCTTCGCCGTGCCGGGAGGAGACGAGGAGGATGAGCTGCAGGGCGCGGGGCGCCTTGGTCGCCATGATGTTCTTGCGGAGTTGCTGGAACTCTTCAATCGTCGTCGGAGGGACGTCGAAGGTGAATGTGCGGTAACCGCTTCCGTTGCGGTAACCGTTCCCACGCCAGCCGTTCCCGTTCCCGCGGCCGTTTCCATTGCCGCCGTTTCCGCGACCGTTTCCATTGCCGCCGTTCCCGCGGCCGTTTCCGAAGAAGCCGTTGCCGCGGAAGCCGCCGTTGCCCTGGCTCTCGCGGAACCGGTAGGGCGCACGGCCGTTGCCGTTCCCGTTGCCGCGCCAACCGTTCCCGTTCCCGTTGCCGCGCCAGCCGTTTCCGTTTCCGTTCCCGTTGCCGGCGCGCGGGTAGCCGTTTCCGTTTCCGGTGCGCGGGTAGCCATTGCCGTTGCCCTGGCGCGGGTAGCCGTTGCCGTTGCCGGCTTGCGCGTGACCATTGCCGTTGCCGTTGCCGGCTTGCGCGTGACCATTGCCGTTGCCGTTGCCGGCTTGCGCGTGACCATTGCCGTTGCCGTTGCCGGCTTGTGCGTGACCATTGCCGTTGCCGTTGCCGGCGTGTGCGTGACCGTTGCCGTTGCCGTTGCCGGCTTGCGCGTGACCATTGCCGTTGCCGTTCTCGGCCTCGCTGTGACCATCGCCATTGCCTTGTCGACCGAAACGGAACCAGCGCCGCTCGGAGGGCGCCGGGACGTCGTCGGTCGTGTCAGCCCTTGCCGACGCGGGAGGCGTTTCCGTCGGAGTCGATTCCGTCGGAGCCGTCGCAGTGGTTCGCCTAGGCGCAACGATAGTGTTGACGTCTCGCGCTGCCTTGGCTTTACGCTCGGCTTCTGCGCGCTTGAGGGCTTCGTAAGTCTTTCCCACTGTGTAGTATAATTCCGGGTGTTTAGAAGGCGACGGAGTTCAGGTCGAAGCCTGGCCGTGGAACAGTCGGGAGAAGACCGCGAATCCACTGGTCAACCCAAACATCTGCCTTGCCGATGAAAGTTTTTGGAACGAACACGACGTCGTCCGGCGCCATGATGACTTCCCCAGTAGAGTCTCCATCTATGATGGATTCCAAGTCAAGTCTCTGTGCTTGTATCTCCTCGCCAATACGGGTGATGTACAGAACTTCGTCTGATTTTGCAGTGTCCGTGAATCCACCGCGTTCGATCACTGCCTGGAGTGGTGTCAGGCCGTCGCGATAGTTCACGAAACCCGGCCGAAGGACATCGCCTCCGACATAGACTTTGTGCTCCGCGAGTTGAGCGATCACGACGCTTACGACCGGGTCTCTCAGTGTGCGAGAGGCCAGCGCGACGATCTCTGCTTCGAGCTCCGCTACGGTCATGCCGGCGGCGTCGATGTCACCCACGACTTGCAGGTCGATCATGCCGTCGGGACGAACAGGAACGCGCTCGTTCTCTTCCGGATGGTACGGGAACTTGATGTCAATGATGTCGCCCGGTGCGAGCCGGTAGCTGTAATCATCGAAGTCCGGGGCAGGAGCGAAGGCGGTGCTCGCGCCCATCGGAGACTCCGCGCCGTCGCCATGCTGAAGCATGAGTTGAGCCTGCGCCTGCTGATGTTGCTGGCGAGTGCTCGGCCCACATGCAGACCCGCCGACGGCGACGACAACCACCAAAAAGGTGGTGATGAAGCGCTGCCAACCGGTGTCTTTATCGCAGGCGCTATAAGGTTTGTTGTGCATCGATATCTCTCAACCTAATCCTTGCGGACAGAGTGCTGCTCCAGTGCGTCGAACGGATGTGTACGGGTGCGAGCGCCGAAGCTTGCGGCGAGTGGAATTCGTCCGCAGACGCGAATGGAGCGGGCATGACGGTTGGTCGGAGTGTCGGAAGCGGGAAATGCGCAGGATCCAGGAGCTGGGAACCGTCCAGGGCGGGTCGGAATGCAGCCGGGAACCCGATCGAGTCGATCGAAGCCCACGTGGAGAATCGCTCATCGCAACTCTCCCATCTGCAGATCCGCCCCATCCAACCCAGACATTGTGCAAAACCGACGCCACTCCGCTTAATCGGCCGCGGGCTTGAGACCTTGATTTTACAGCGCTTTCGCGGTGGATCGCCCTCCGGCTCAAAGGCGCAAAACCTGCAAGTATGCAGACTTGTGGCTGAATCGTGCAAAAATACGAGAGCCGCGCAGACGCATTGTTCATGGTTTGGGGTCCTCGAGGATGGAACCGAGGCCCGTGGCGACCGCCGCGGCGTCGGATTCGTCGCTCAGACCACGGACCGAAACCCGGAAAATGCTGGTGCCTCCGCGCGTGGCTAAGCGCTCGAGGGCCACCGGGCGATCCAGGCTGTCCTCCAGGGAGGACTGTACGGCGAGGGCTCGAGAGAGTGTTTGTGTCGTTAGTGCAAGAACGGCGAAGCCGCTCCCGTCGGGAAGGACGCGGGACCTCGGCCCGGGATCGGGGAACTCGAGCCCCGAGCCGGCGATGATCAGGTCGACGTCTCGTACGTCTGGATTCACGACGCGCAGCATATCCAGGGTGGTGAGGTTCGAGGAGCCGTAGCGGCGATTGGCCAACCCCTGGAGGGTGTCCCCCCTCGAGACCGAGACGGTGCTCGCGGGCGCGGACGGTGGCTGGCTAGGGCGGGCGGCCGGGACCATGGGCTCGGTGCGCGCCAGCGCCAGTCTCTCCTCGGGCACCGGCGCCGCCGGAACTGGAATGGCCGCGACCGGGGCTGCTTTCTCGGTCGGGGGAGCCGCGGGGACCGCGTCGGCGACGAGATCCGCTTGCAGGACCTCACGGCGAGCGGCTTGGGTGGATTCCTCGAGTGGCCCTAGGGGGCCGCCGGGCGTGTTCGTTTTGGCTTCGGCGGCTGCGGGTGCCGGCGCGGGTGCCGGCGCCGGCGCCGGCGCCTCGCGCACCGCGGGAGGCGCCTCCGCCAAGACGACGGGTTCTTCGGGGACCGAAGGCATCCCTGCGGGTGTGCCCGAGGCGGAGTCGTTCATGCGGTCCCGGACCTCGTCGACCTCGCGGGACGGCAAGCCGCCGTCGTCGGCGGGGGGGACCGATGCTGGCGCCTCTGCAACCACCTCGACTTCGGTCGGAGGCTCCGCCCTCACTCTGGCGGGGGCGTCGGTTGCCGCGGTGGCCGTTGCGGTGCGGGTGACGCCGACGGCACCGGTACGAGCATCCGTCGCGTCGACCGCGGGGCTCACCGGCATGGAGGTCCCATCGGTTCCGACCCGGCCCAGCCAGGCTCCGGCGAAGAGCAGGACGAGGCTCGCGAGGACCGCGGCCACCATCCAACCCAGGGAGTTCGCGCTGTTCGGCGGACGTCCCGAGCCGCGGGGCGCGGGCTCGCTCATAGGCGCGGGTTGGATCTGGGCCTGTTGCGGGGGCGGGGCGGCTGGCGACTCCGCCGGCACCGCGATGTCGGGTTCGCCCGGGGCTGCCGTCGGCAACCACGAATCGACGTCGATCTTCCGGAGGTCGGTGATTACCTCCTGCATGACTCCGGCGTCGATGGTGCGCTTCCCGAGAGCGTATCCGAGCAGGAGCGCGTTGTCGCAGACCGAGTTGATGATCCGTGGGATTCCGGACGTAAAGGTCCAGATCGTGTCAAAGGTCTCGGGGTCGAACAGGTCGGGCGACCCGCCGGCCACCGCCAGTCGGGCGCTCAGGAAGTCCGGAAGCTCGTCTCGTTGAAGCGGCTCGAGGCGGCAGCGCACGGAAATGCGCTGCTTCAGCTGTCGCAGACCGGGATCCGCCAGCTTCTCTGCGAACTCGGGTTGGCCCGAGAGGACGATCTGCAGGATCTTGTCCTCGGCGGTCTCCAGGTTCGAGAGGAGCCGCAGCGATTCCAGCACGTCCGAATCGAGGTCCTGGGCCTCATCGATGATCAGGATCGTGTTGCGCCCTTCGCTGTATGCGGCGAGGAGGAACTCGTTGAGTCGCTGGAGCATCTGGAGCTTCCGCCCAGAGGGCGCGGTGATGCCCAACTCACTCAGCGTGTACTCGAGGATCTCCTCGAAGGTCGCGTTCGGGTTGAAAAGAAATACGGAAACGATGTCGTCGCCGAGGTCGTCCAGGAGCTTGCGCAGGAGGGTCGTCTTCCCTGTCCCGGCCTCGCCGAGCATGGCGATGAAGCCTTTGCGCTCACGGATCCCGTAGCTGAGACTCGCCAACGTCTCGCGATAGGCGTCATTCCAGTACAGAAACCGAGGATCAGGCGTTTGGCTGAACGGCTTCTCACTGAGACCATAGAACTCGAGATACATACGTTCGTTCCGACGTTGCGTACATCGGCTAGAGTTGCTCGAGGCTGGAGCTCGGAGATGGTTTGCCGACAATTGGCGGGGCGGGTCGCCCCGTGATCAAGAGGGATCTTGCGCAGATGCAAGACTTCCGCGCCAGCCAGATATTAGCAGAAGCGCGAGGGCGAGCGCCACGGCTGACCAAGCGAACAGGTCACCATACTCCTGATAAAGGCTAGGGATCTCCAGTAGTTGGACCTGAGTGGTTTCGGCCGTCTCGATCCACGTGGGGAGTTCGAGCGTGACGACGCCGAGGGGGTCGATCACCGACGTCAGGCCCGTATTGGTCGCGCGCACGAGAAAACGCCGATTCTCGATGGCGCGCCACAGGCCCAGCGACTCATGGAGGTCGAGGGCTGCGCTGTCCCCAAACCAGGCGTCGTTGGCGAGGGTCAGAAGCACCGTGGCTCCCTGGCGCGCTGCCTCCCGGACGTGGCCGGCCAGCATGTCGTCGTAGCAAACGAGGGCGCCGACCCGCAGGTCCGGTGTGACCTCGAGCACGACCGGACCGTCGCCCGGCGTGAAGTCGCCGGTGTTGGGACTCAGCGACTTGATCCACGGAAAGGTGGAAGAGAAGGGGAGGAACTCCCCAAACGGCATCAGGACCAGCTTGTCGTACCGCCCGTTCACGCGGCCGTCGTTCATGCGAAGAAACGCACTGTTGAACCAGTGCACGTCTTCCCCGGCTCCCTCGTACGAGATCGCGCCGAACACGACCGGCGCCGGTGCTTCCGGGAATGGGTCATGATCGCCCAGAAACGTGGCGTCGCGGGGGATGGCCCAGCCGACGACGGTCTCGGGCCAAACGATCAAGTCGGGTACCGGATCGAGGTCGAGGGAGAGTCGCCTATAGCGCTCGACGTTCGCCTGAAAGAGATTGCCTTGGCCCTTCTCGATCAGGGACAGATTCCCTTGCACGAGACCGATCGAGGCCTCCGGGGCGCTCGCCATCTCGCTTCGGATCGTATCGACCCGCACGACGCCGTAGGCGCAGAGCAAGGCCGCGGCGACGAGGGGAGGGACCAGCGCCAAAGGCCGACGGCGCGCCCGCGACAGTGCGCTCGCGAACCAGGCCATCACGAAGGACAGCCCGTACGGGCCGGTGACGTCTCCGATCTGCACGAGCCACAGCACCTCGCGCTGCGAGTAGGCCATTCGCCACAGGAAGAAGTTCGGAAACAGGAACTCGCCCGAGACCCAGAGGGCGGGCGCTAGGAGGATCGAGGCCTGGGGTCCGGCCCACCGCAGAAGAGCGCCGACGATCCCGAATGGGATCGCCGTGAACGCGATCAGCGCGCCGTAGAAGAAAAGCGCGACCACGATCGGGAAGCCGCCGAAGCGATCGATGGTTTCGACGAGCCATGCGCATGCCGTGCCGTTCGCGATGACGCCGACGATCCAACCATCGAGGAACGCGCTGCGCTTTCGTTGCGTGTGCGGTGCGAGCGCAAAGAGCGGCACGAGGCCGACCCAGCCGAGGGGCCAGGCGCGTGGGTCCAGGAACGCGATCGCAATCGCCAGTCCGCCCAGGGTCATCCAAAGCCGACGCACCACCGTTCTCTGCAACGAACTTGGTGCGGGTGTGTCCGAGCTGCTGTCCACCGGCCGTTAGGCACTAGCGCGTGGCCGTGGCAGTGTAAAACCGTGGCCCAGCCGGTGGATCGGGACGCGGGCGGACTGCTCCCGCTTCCGGCGCGCAACGCTCTCGCTGAGCTGCTGATGGATGGGCTGCGGGTGCCCGGACCCTGCCGCGTCCTAGAGTCGACGCTGGCCCTGGCCGACGGAGGCCGACCCGGCGACGCGTCTTCCTCCGCAGCGGCGACCGCGGCATTGCGTGCCGCGGGCTTCGAGGATGCCGAGGAGTGGCGCGACCGGGCTCGTGCAAAGCTTCGCGCCTACGTTCGGGTAGTGGCCGAGGCCCCGCGGGGGATCTCCCTCGAGGTTCGGTTGGGGCAGGCCCGTGTCCTGTTCGAGGCGGGCCTGTACTTCGAGGTGCACGAGGTCCTGGAGCCGGCCTGGCTCACCGCGCAGGGCGAGGCCAAGAGGTGGCTCCAGGGGGTCATTCAAGCTGCAGTCGCCTGGCATCACGATGCCGCCGGAAACCGCGTCGGCGCCGCTTCTCTCTCTCTCTCCGGCGCCGAAAAGTTGGCGGATGCGCCTGCGGAGTGGCACGGCTTCCCCCTGCGGGCCGTGGCCTCTGCCGTCACCCTTTTCGCGGATTGGCTCGCCGGGGGCGAGACCGGGCCGCCGCCGAGCGGCCCGTTCACCCCGTCGGAGCCCGCGCAGTGATGGTCGAGAACGGGCCCGGTGGCGTCTGGGGATCTATGCCGGTGCGGGTGGTGGCCTGCAGCGTCCTGCTCGGTGCGGTCACCGTGACGGCCTTACTACCCCTGTGCGACCTCCTGTTCGGTTGCGGCTGCACGTGGCCATCGTCGGGGGGGATCGAGCACTGCAACATCTTCGAAGCGGGGCTGCGCCACTGTCCGTGGTGCATCTATCCTCGAACGGCCGATCTCTCGCTCGCCTCAATGCTCTTCGCGCAGACCCTCGGTGCCTGGGCCGTGGCGCGCCGGCGCGGTGGCCTGCTGGCGTCCCTCGCCTGTGGAACTCTGTGTGGGGCAGCCGTGGCGGTCGTGGCGCGCAGCGCCGTCGCGTGGTGGGCGGACTACCCCCTGTGACCGTGGCCGCCCCGGGGGCGCGACCTCACGAGACGGTCCAGGTATCGCCGCTGTAGATCAACGCCTCGAGGTCGTCGGCATCGGGCTGTGCACGCGCCTTTTTTAGCTTCTCCTGGACGCCTTCCTCGTAGACCGGGCGGTCGACGTCGTAGATCACGCCGATCGGCGTCGGGAAGTCCGGCGCGGTCATGTGGCCCAGCAGGTAGGCCAACACGGGGTTCTTCACGTCGTGGATCAGGATGTCGTTCGCATCCACGTCCGCCACGTTCACGACCTCGGGGCGCATCCCGTTCATGCGGATGCCCTTGGCGCGCTCCTGGCCGAAGATCATCGGCTGGCCGTCTTCCAGGACGAGCTGGTGGTCGGCCTTGGTGCCACGGTTTGTCACGTCGTCGAAGGCGCCGTCGTTGAAGATGTTGCAGTTCTGCAGGATCTCGACGAACGAGGCGCCTCTGTGCGCGTGGGCGGCGCGCACGATCTTCTGGAGATGCTTGGCCTCGACGTCGATCGTGCGCGCGACGAAAGTGGCCTCGGCGCCGAGCGCGAGGACCAGAGGCTTGAATGGGTTGTCCACGGACCCGTCCGGCGAAGATTTCGTCACCTTGCCGGGTTCCGACGTCGGGGAGTACTGGCCCTTGGTCAAGCCATAGATCTGGTTGTTGAACAGAAGCAGGTTCACGTCGAGGTTGCGGCGCAGGATGTGAATCAGGTGGTTGCCGCCGATCGACAGGGCGTCGCCGTCGCCGGTCACGATCCATACGGAAAGCTCCGGCCGGCTCATCTTGATGCCGGACGCGACCGCCGGCGCACGCCCGTGCAGGGTGTGGAAGCCGTAGGTGTTCACGTAGTACGGGAAGCGGCTCGAGCACCCGATTCCCGATACGAACACGAAGTTCTCACGGGGCACGCCGAGATCGGGCAGAACCCGCTGCACCTGGGCGAGGATGGCGTAGTCCCCACAGCCCGGGCACCATCGCACTTCCTGGTCGGACTCGAAGTCTTTCCGGGTGAGCTTGGTCGGCTCATCGAGGTTCGCGATGGACATCGTTCAGCTCTCCTCCAGCAACTTCTTCACGCGGGAAATGATCTCTTGGACTTTGAAAGGGCGTCCTTGGATTTTGTTGAATCCGACAGCATCGACCAGGTACTCCGCGCGAATGACACGCCAGAGGTGGCCCATGTTCATCTCGGGGATCAAGACGTGCTTGAACCGAGAGAGGACGTCGCCGAGATCGGGCGGAAGCGGGTTCAGGTAGCGAAGGTGCGCCTGTGAGACCGCGTGCCCGTCCTTTAGGAGGGACCGTACGCCCGCGGTGATGGCGCCGTAGGTACTGCCCCAGCCGAGGACGAGAACGTCGCCGGACTCGGGTCCGACGAGTTCCATCGGTGGGATCTCACGCGCAGCCCCGGCGATCTTCTGTTCGCGCAGCCGGACCATCTGCTCGTGGTTGGCGGGCGCGTAGCTGATGTTCCCGGTGAGGTACTCCGACTCGAGACCGCCGATGCGGTGCTCGAGGCCGGGCGTGCCGGGGACGACCCACGGGCGCGACAGCGTTTCGGGGTCTCGCAGGTACGGGTAGTAGCCCTCGGGGTCGGTCCGGTACTCGACCTCGATGTCCGGAAGATCCTCGATCTTCGGGAGGAGCCAGGGCTCGGCCCCGTTGGCCAGGTAGCCGTCGGACAGCAGGTAGACCGGCGTCATGTACTTCGTTGCCAGGCGGACCGCCTCGATAGCGATGTCGAAGCAATCCGACGGCGTCGCGGGGGCCAACACGATCACGGGCGCGTCCCCATGCCGGCCGTAGAGCGCGGCCAAGAGATCGGCCTGCTCGGTCTTCGTCGGGAGGCCCGTCGAGGGGCCGCCGCGCTGGATGTCGCAGACGATCAGGGGAAGCTCGGTTTTCACCGCGAGTCCGATGGTCTCCGACTTCAGGTCGATGCCGGGTCCGCTGGTCGTGGTGACGGCTAGAGCGCCGCCGAAGGCCGCTCCGAGCGCGGCGCCGACACCGGCGATCTCGTCTTCCGCCTGAAACGTCACGACGTCGTAGCTCTTGTAGGTCGCGAGCTCGTGCAGAATGTCGCTTGCCGGGGTGATCGGGTACGAGCCGAGGTACAGCGGTAACTTCGCCTTGCGCGTCGCGGTTACGAGCCCGAGGCAGAGTGCCGCGTTGCCGGTGATGTTGCGGTACGTGCCGGGTTGGATCTCTGCGGGGCGGACCTCGTACTGGGAGGCGAACATCTCCGACGTCTCGCCGAAGTTGTAGCCGGCCTTGAACGCACGCTTGTTGGCGTCGAGCAGGCTCTCGTTCTTTCCGAACCGAGCGGCGATGAAGCTGTTCACCGGCTCCACCGGCCGCTGGTACAGCCACGACATGAGCCCGAGTGTGAAGAAGTTCTTGCAGCGCAGGACGTGCTTGTTCGAGAGGCCGCTGTCCTTGAGCGCGAGCGTCGTGAGCTTCGAGATGTCGACCGCGAAGAGTTGGAACTTGTCGAGCGATCCGTCCGTCAGCGGGTTGGACGCGTAGCCGGCCTTCTTCAAGTTCAATTCGCTGAAGGCTTCGCGGTCGACGATCAAGATGCCGTTCGTCGGGAGGTCGTCGAGGTTGGCCTTGAGCCCGGCCGGGTTCATCGCGACCAGAACGTCGGGGCTGTCGCCGGGGGTGAAGATCTCGTGGTGCGACAGGTTCACCTGGAACCCGGACACGCCGGCGAGCGTCCCGGCCGGCGCGCGGATCTCGGCCGGGAAGTCGGGGAGGGTGCTGATGTCGTTGCCCGCGAGCGCAGATGCGTTCGTGAACTGCGTGCCGGTGAGCTGCATTCCGTCGCCGGAATCGCCGGCGAATCGGATTACGACGGTGTCGACTTCCTGGGTTTTCTTGGTCGTCGCCGATGTCGTTTGGCCGTCGTTCATCAGGTCCTTCTCCTCCTTGCGGCCGACTCGGACGGCCCCGCACCACGTTCTCCCCACATGGATACAGTTGTGCACAGGGCCTTTCAACGCGGCGTCAGAGCAGAAGTGCCCGTCCTCGGTAGGTTTTCGCGGCTTGCGATGTGCTCGGTATTGGGAAACACCCCGGGGGCGCCATGCGGCGCCCCTGGAAGGAGTGGGACTGGTGAAACGAGTGGTCAAGGAACGCCCGATCGAAGTGGCCGGCTTTCGCTTCGGTGCGGCGGCCTGCGGGATCAAGCCGAGCGGACGCTCGGACTGCGGACTGATCGTGGCCGACGCGCCCGCCACGGCGGCGGCCGTGTTCACTCGAAACCGCTTTGCCGCGGCGCCGGTCCTGTTGGGCCGCGAGCGGGTCCGCGGGGGCCGGCTGCAGGCCCTATTCGTAAATAGCGGCAACGCGAACGCCTGCACCGGCCGCCGAGGGCTCGCCGACGCACGGCGCACGAGTCGAGTGGTCGGGCAGCAGTTGGGGATCGCAGCCGACCTCGTGGCGCCGCTGTCGACCGGGGTGATTGGCGTCCCACTGCCGATGGTGCGACTCGAGCGCGGTGTGGCCGCGGCGGCCGACCGGGTGAGTCCTGCCGGGCTGTGGCGCTTCGCGCGAGCGATCCGCACCACGGATGCGTTCTCCAAGGTCGCCGAGGAGAAGGTCCGGATCGGTGGTCGGACCGTCTCGGTCGTCGGAATCGCGAAGGGCGCGGGGATGATCGCGCCGGACATGGCGACTCTTCTCGTGTTGGTTCTCACCGACGCCGCGCTGTCGCCGGCGCAGGCCCGTTGGCTTGCTCGGGAAGTTGCCGGCGGGTCGTTCAACGAACTGAGTGTCGACGGTGACTCGTCGACGAACGACAGCCTCTACGTTCTCGCGAGCGGCTGCGCGGGAAACCCGATTACGCGTGGACAAGCACCCCTGCGCGCTCTGCGGGGGGCGGCGGTCCGCGTAGGCGACTCCCTGGCTCGGATGGTGGCGCTCGACGGGGAGGGTGCGACGAAAGCGGTGTCGATCGAAGTGTCGGGTGCCTCGTCGACGCCGGTCGCGCGGCGGGTGGCCGAGACGGTGTCCCGATCGCTGCTGGTGAAGACCGCCTTCCACGGTGCGGATCCGAACTGGGGCCGGATCGCGTGTGCGATTGGGTACAGCGGCGTGGCGTTCGAGCCCTCGGCGGTCTCGATCTGGATTGACGACGTGCAGGTGTTCCGTCGGGGCGCGGGGTGCTCGGGGGTCGAGGTGCGCGCGCGGCGACGGATGACGCGGGACGAGTTCTCGGTGCGAATCCGGCTGGGAGGCGGGCGGGGCCGTGCTCGGATGATTACGTCGGACCTCTCGCCGGCCTACGTTCGCTTCAACTCGGCCTACACGACCTGAGCACTAGCAGGCTGTTGAAAAGCTCCTCCCGTAGCCAGGCACGCCGCGCCGGCCCGGTGCCTTGGGTTGCGAAACCTAGCGCGAGTGACCGACTATCGCGGCGGCTTCGCGCCTGGACATCGGGCCGAATCGACGCACCTGGCTCGGTCCGGAGCTCTTGCACAACCTGCTACTTCAGCTGGTACCTCGCGATCTTCCGGTACAGGCGTTGTCGGTCGATGCCGAGGAGGCGCGCGGCCTCGTTCTTGTTGCCGGCGGAGTCGTGCAGGGCGGCGACGATCAGCTCCCGCTCGGCTTCTTCGAGCGTCTGAATCCTCGGGCTGGGAACCTGGCCGCCTGGGGCGTCGCCTCCGTCGGTCATCGGGGCCAGTGCCGGGTTGACGTCGGACAGGTCGATCTCGGTGGCGTCGGAGAGGGCGAAGGCTCTCTCGATCACATTCTGCAACTCGCGAGCATTGCCGGGCCACGCGTAGCTCACGAGGCGCGCCCGAGCGGCGGGAGTCAGCGTCTTCGGCCCGACGCCGTAGCTCGCGGCCATCTCTTCGATGAAATGCTCGGTGAGGGGTTCGACGTCTTCGGGCCTTTCGGCGAGGGAGGGGAGCCGGAGCGTGACGACGTTCAACCGGTAGAACAGATCTTCGCGGAAGCGCCTCTGGTTCATCTCTTCGCGAAGGTCCTTGTTGGTGGCCGCGACGATCCGGACGTCGACCTTCTTCGGGCGGGTGGCCCCGACAGGCAGGACCTCGCGCTCCTGGACGGCGCGGAGGAACTTCACTTGGAGTGCCAAGGGGATCTCGGACACCTCGTCGAGGAACAGTGTCCCGCGGTGCGCGGCCTGGAACAGGCCCTCTTGATCGCCGACGGCGTCGGTGAAGGCGCCGCGTCGGTGCCCGAAGAGTTGGCTGTCGAGCAACGTCTCCGACACCGCACCGCAATTGACGGCGATGAACGGCCCCGCGGACCAAGGCGATCGGGCATGCAGAGTGCGTGCGACGAGCTCCTTGCCGGTGCCGCTCGCGCCGGTGATCAGCACGGTGCTCTTGTTCTGGCTGACGCTCTCGATGACGTCGTACACCGCCCGCATCGGGGCGCTATTCCCGACTAGAGCTCCGTAGCGCTGGTGTCGCTTCACCTCTCGGCGCAGGTCGGAGACCTCCCGACGCAGCGCACGCATCTCGAGTTGTCGCTCGATGACGAGCTTGAGCTCGTCGGGATTGCACGGCTTGATGAGGTAGTCGGCGGCGCCGTGTTTCATGGCGTCGACGGCCGACTGGATGGTTCCGTATCCCGTGAGGACGACCGTCGACGGGCGCGCCGTGAGATCGGCGACTTCGCGTAACAGGGTCATCCCGTCCATTACCGGCATGTTGAGATCGGTGATGAGGACATCGATCGCGTCGCGCGCGAGCACTTCGAGGGCGTCAGCGCCGTTGGCGGCGGTCGCCACCTCGTGCCCCTGTCGGGAGAGGATCCGCGAAATGGTCGTCAGTTGGTTCGGTTCGTCGTCTACGACGAGGATGCGGGTCACGGTCGGTGGGCTCACGACGCACTCCCGTTCGGCGCTTTCGACTCGTCCGCACCGAGCTCGATAGAGAAGGTTGTCCCGCTACCGGCGGTGCTCCTCACGTCGAGAGTGCCGCCCGCGTTCGCGATGACCGAATGGACGACGGAGAGGCCCAGGCCGGTGCCTTCGCCGGGATCCTTCGTCGTGTAGAACGGGTCGAAGATCCGCCCGAGGTGCTCCTCCGGAATGCCGATGCCCGTGTCGCTGATCGCGAGCACGACCCGCCCGTTGCTGCGGCGGTAGGTTTCGATCCGAAGCTCTCCGCCGTGCGGCATTGCCTGGACGGCGTTCGTGATCAGGTTGAGCAGCACTTGTCGCATCCCGTTCTCACTGGCGCGGCAGCGTCCGACGTCGGCGAAGCACGTCTCGGGTTGCACGCCGCTGTTCTGGAAATGCTTGTTCATGAGCTTCAGCGTCTGCGTCACCAGGCGATTCAGGTCGACGCTCTGCATTTCGGTGGTGCTGTCGCGCGAGAACTCGAGCAGGTTGTTGATGATTTCTTGTACGCGGCCCATCTCGGCGCGCGCGATCTGAAGGTCCTCTTCGACTTCGGCACTGGCATCGGGCAGCAGCTCGGCGAGGTCGTATAGCGCGTTCATGATGATGCCGAGGGGGTTGCGTATCTCGTGTGCGATGCCGGCGGCCAGCTGTCCGATCGCCGCCATCTTCTCTGATTGAATCAGCTGGAGCTCGAGCCTCCGTCGTTCGGAGAGGCGTGCCTCGACGAAAAAGTCGGTGATGTGCAGGACGCGTTCCCACAGAGCCTGGTCGAGGAGGCTCAAGAGCTCCGGAAGCGCGAAGTTGTCGCGCATCTCGCGCCGCAGCAGATCAGCGAGGATCTGTCGGATCTTCAGCTGGCTTGCGAGGAAGCGAGAGGGTGGATGCTCCGCGATGAACCCGCCGCGCGCGTGTTCGCGCAAGACCTCGTAGGTCTCGACGTCGTGGGGGTCGCAGATGTGCGCGAGCCAGCGTTCCTGAGCCTCGCGCATGTCCTTCGCCAGGAACTCGAGTTCCTCGTCGTCGATGTCGAAGGCCGGGCCGATCGTGTCCGCCCAGATCCGCGCCGTCTCGTCGCTGTGCTTCTCCATGAAGCGCGCGAGCTCGTGGCGCACCGGTGTCTCGCCCGGAAACGCGAGCAGTCCGCACCCTCGCAGGTACGACTGGATCCGGCTCATGTGCTCCTGGAGGGTCGGGAGCTCGGGTCGACTCCCTTTGGGGGCTGGTCCCGACGGTGGTTCCGCCATGAGAAGAGAGGATAGTGGTTTGAGGCTAACCCGCAAAAGTCGTAGAAAATATGGGTGTGCAGGCGGTGTTCTTGAGCGAGCCGGTCGGCGCCCCCCCACAAGGCCGCCCCGACCCCGACGCGGCGTTGATGGCCAGGGTCCGCGAGGGCGATTGGGAGGCGTACCGGCAGCTCTACGAGAAGCATCTCGATCCGATCGTGCGCTATGCGGCCAAGTTCACCGGCAATCGAGCGCGCGCCGAGGAACTCGCTCAGGACATCTTCCTGCAGGTCTACCGGGCGCGGGAGCGTTGGGAACCTCGGGCTCGATTCACGACCTGGCTGTACACGATCGCGCACAATCTGTGTCTCAACGAGGTTCGTCGGTTCGACTATCGGGGCCGGGTCGGGCCGCTCGAGAACGCCGACGGGGAGCCCATGGACTTGCCGGATCGCAAGGCGCTCGCCGGGGAGGAGTTGGTCTCCGGCCACGAGTTCGAGGAGCGATTGCACACCTTGATGGGAGAGCTGCCGGAGAACCAGCGGACGGCGCTGCTGCTCAGCCGCGTCGAAGACCTGCGTTACGAGGAGATCGGTGCGGTGCTTGGGTGCACCGAACAGGCCGTGAAAAGCTTGGTTTTTCGTGCAACCCGCCGCCTCAAAGAGGGTTTGAAGGAATGGATCCAGGACGATCGATGAGTTGTGAAGAACTAAGGGAGGAGTTGGTCGGGCTCCTCGACGGAGAGCTCGACCCGGCCGCGACGGTGCAGGTCGAGGCCCACCTCGAGATCTGCGGGGGCTGTGCCGCGGAGCATCGAGAACTGGTGCGAACGCAGGCGCTTCTCGAGGGGGCGCTAGCGGCCGAGCCCCCGGCCCGTCCCCGCTTCGATGAGTTATGGGCCGCGGCCGACGGACCGAGCGAGGGCTCTCGTCGCGCGAGTGATGCCCGGCCTCCAAGCTGGGCACGGGGCGCCGGCGATGGGCGGCGCGGCGCGCGACGAGGGGGCCTGGTCCCCATCGCATTCGCCGCGGCGGCGGCCGCCGCCCTCTTCTTCTACCAGCTGATCCCGTCGGCTCCGCCTGTGACCGGGCCGACGAGCGCGCCGGCGCCGCTGGTGGCCGTGGCCGAAACCGCGCCGCCGGTGCTCCCGCCGGAATTGGTCGAGCACCCGGACATGTTCGTCGATTTCGTCATCGTGCGTCGCCTCGAGAAGCTCCGCCAGCTGCCCGCTCTCCTGGACTCCCCGGGTGCGGAGGGGCGCGAGGCAGAAGTGGGTCGTACCTGATGACGATTCGATGGTTCGGGGCGCTCCTGGCCGCGTTCCCGCTGGTTCTGGGCGCACCAGTCGCACCCGCAGAAGATGTCATCCCCATCCAGGGATGGGACCAACTCTCCCCCGGGGATCGCGAGAAGGCGCAGGAGAAGTACGACATCTACAAGAACATGCCGAAGGATCGGCAGCAGGAGATCCAGCGGAGCTATCAGGAATGGCAGGCCATGCGCCCGGGCGAGAAGGACACCATCCGCAAGAACTACAAAGCCTACCGCGACCTCACGCCCGAGCAGCGGCGGGCCGTCGGTCAACTCTACCAGGAGAAGCGCTACGGAGACTGAGCGCCGCTCGGTTTGCATGGTAGGAAGGCTTCCATGATCGAGGGAGCGTTCGAACTGGAGGCGCCCTTCGAGCCGGCGGGCGATCAGCCGGCCGCGATCGAGGAGATCACCGCGGGTCTGCAGGCGGGGGTTCCTCACCAGACGTTACTCGGCGTGACGGGGTCCGGGAAGACCCTCACGATCGCGAACATCGTCGCTCGCGTGAACCGGCCCACGCTGGTGATGGCGCCCAACAAGACGCTCGCCGCGCAGCTCTACAGTGAGTTCAAGGACATGTTCCCGAAGAACCGGGTTCGGTACTTCGTGAGCTACTACGACTACTTCCAACCCGAGGCGTACGTCCCGTCGACCGATACGTTCATCGAGAAGGACTCGTCGATCAACGACGAGATCGACAAGATGAGGCACTCGGCGACGAAGGCGCTTCTCGAGCGGCGTGACGTCATCATCGTCGCCAGCGTCTCGTGCATCTACGGGCTCGGCTCTCCTGAAAAGTACTTCGAGATGCTCGTCTTTCTCGAGCGCGGCGTCACGATCGATCGCGACGCGATGCTCAAGAAGCTGATCGACATTCAGTATCAGCGCAACGACATCGACTTTCACCGCGGGACTTTCCGGGTACGCGGAGATGTAGTCGAAATCTTCCCTGCGTATGAGGACGCGAGTGCTCTGCGCGTCGAGTTCTTCGGCGACACGATCGAGGCGATCACGGAGTTCGACCCGCTTCGGGGACGAAACCTTCGCGGCCTCGAGCGCGTCGGCGTCTATCCGGCGAGTCATTATGTGACGACGCGCGACAAGCTCGACGACGCGGTTCAGGCGATTCGCTCCGAGCTCGCCGAGCGACTTCACGAGTTGCGTGCAGACGACAAGCTGCTCGAAGCACAACGACTCGAACAGCGAACCGTTTATGACCTCGAGATGCTGGCCGAGATGGGCTTCTGCAACGGGATCGAGAACTACTCGCGCCACCTCGACGGCCGCAACCCCGGGGAGCCTCCGTCGACGCTGCTCGACTACTTTCCGGACGACTACCTGCTGGTCGTCGACGAGAGCCATGTGACCGTTTCGCAGGTGGGCGGCATGTATCGGGGCGATCGTGCCCGGAAGTCGACGCTCGTCGATTTCGGTTTCCGACTCCCGTCCGCGCTCGATAATCGGCCCCTCAACTTCGAGGAATGGGACACAAGAGCCCCCCAGCGAGTCTACGTCTCTGCGACTCCGGGCGACTATGAGCTCGAGAAGAGCGAGGGCCTCGTCACCGAGCAGGTGATCCGGCCGACGGGCCTGATGGACCCGGTTGTCGAGGTCCGCCCGGCCCGGACCCAGGTCGACGATCTGCTCGAGGAGATCCGCAAGCGAATCGAGCTGAAGGAGCGGGTCTTGGTGACGACGCTCACCAAGAAGATGGCCGAGGATCTCACCGACTACTTCCAGGATGTCGGGATCGGCGTGCGGTACATCCATTCGGACGTCGACACCATCGAGCGTGTCGAGCTGATTAGAGGTCTTCGTCGCGGAGACTTCGACGTGTTGGTCGGGATCAACCTCCTGCGCGAGGGGTTGGACATTCCGGAGGTGTCTCTCGTCGCCATTCTCGACGCCGACAAAGAGGGCTTCCTGCGATCGACGCGCTCGCTGATCCAGACGATCGGTCGCGCCGCGCGCAATGTGAACGGACTGGTGCTCCTCTACGCGGACCACATCACCGACTCGATGCGGCGGGCATTGGATGAGACTTCTCGTCGTCGGGACATTCAGCGGCAGTACAACGTGGACAATGAGATCACGCCCGAGTCCGTGAAGAAGGCGATCGGTTCGCCCCTCGTGCAGAGCTACGAGGCGGACTACACGACGGTGTCGCTTCCGGACGAGGATGGTGGGAAGTCGACTGACCTCGTCGAGCTCCGGCGAGAGATGCGCGAGGCGGCCGAGGCCTTGGAGTTCGAACGCGCCGCCGATCTGCGGGACCGGATCCAGGAGCTCTCCGGCGAGGGCGAGGGGGCCGGTCTCGTCGCCGAAGGAACGGGAAAAGCGAAGCGGGGCGGGAAGAAGAAGGCCTTCGGTCGGGGCGCGAGGCGGCGGCGGTGACGCCGCCGCCGCCGCCGTCCGAGGAGGGCCCGGCGGATCGCCTCGAGGCCCAGCTCGAAGCGGTTCCGCCGCGTCCGGGCGTCTATCTCCTGAAAGATGCCTCGGGCGGCGTGCTCTACGTCGGCAAGGCCAAGAGCCTGCGCGCTCGCGTTCAGAGCTACTTCCGGGGAGGTGACGGCCGGTATCAGATCGAGTTCCTGGTGCGGAAGATCGAGGATGTCGAGTGTCTGGTCACGCGCAACGAGAAGGAAGCGCTGATCCTCGAGAATAACCTCATCAAGCAGTACAAACCGCGGTACAACGTCCGGCTGAAGGACGACAAGTCGTACGTCAGCGTGAAGATCACGTCGCGTGACGAATGGCCCCGCGTGCTGGTGACGCGCAAGATCGTGAAGGACGGGAGTCGCTACTTCGGTCCGTTCCATTCCGCGTCGGCGGTGCGCGGTACGATCGACGTCATCCGCAAAGTTTTCCCGCTTCGGACCTGTAGCGACGCCGTGTTCCGGAACCGCTCACGGCCGTGTCTCGAGTACCAGATCAAACGATGTCTCGCGCCGTGCGTTCTGCCAGTGGATCGCCAGGACTACGAGGGGCACCTGCGGTCGGCGGCGCTCCTCTTGCAAGGTCGAGATTCTCAGCTGACGCGCCTGCTCGAGGACCGGATGGCGCGGGCTTCGGAAGACCTCCACTTCGAGGAGGCGGCGCGGCTTCGCGATCAACTGAAGGCCATCGCGACGACCGGTGAACGCCAGCAGGTCGTCGCGCACGCCGGGGTCGATCAGGACGTGTTCGGTTTGTACCGCGAAGGCGGCTTCATCGAAGTGCAGGTCCTGATCGTTCGTGCCGGGCGGCTGACTGCGAACCAGTCGTTCGGTTTTGGCGACTGGGAGTTCCCGGACGACGAGGTCCTCGGCGCAATGCTCACGCAGTTCTATCAGGGCAACCGGGCCGTGGCGCGCGAGGTGTTGCTGCCGGTGGGGTTGGAAGATCACGCCGCGCGCGTCGAACTTCTTCGCGAGCGACGAGACGGGGCCGTCGAGATCCTGGTGCCGCAGCGGGGTGCAAAGCGCGCCCTGGTCGAGCTGGCGACCCAGAACGCGCAGCAGGCTTTCTTCGAGCGTCGAGACGCTCAGGAGCGGCTGGCGCACACGGCCGACGAGCTTCAGCGCCGTCTCCACCTACGAAGCGCGCCGAAGCGGCTCGAATGCGTGGACATCTCGACGTTCCAGGGGGGCGAAACCGTGGGGTCGGTCGTTGCGTTCGACGAGGGCCGGCCGGACACGAGCCGGTACCGGCGGTACCGGATCAAGACGGTCGTTGGCACCGATGACTTTGCGAGTATGCGCGAGATGCTCACCCGCCGGCTTTCGGCGGGCTTGCGCCGCGACGATCTTCCCGACCTGCTCGTGATCGACGGTGGCCGGGGCCAGCTCGGGATCGCGCTCGCAGTGTGCTCGGAGTTGGGGGTCGAGGGGCTCGACGTCGTCGGCCTGGCAAAGGCACGAGCGCTCAGTGATGCGCAGGCCTCGGAGGTTCAGAGGGTGGAGGAGCGCGTGTTCCTTCCCGGGCGCACAAACCCGGTCGTTCTCGCGCGCAATTCGAATGCGCTCTTTTTGCTGCAGCAGGTTCGCGACGAGGCGCACCGTTTCGCAGTGACGTATCACAAGAAGCTCCGTGACCGGGCGCGGCTTCGGTCGCCCCTGGACGAGATCGTCGGCGTGGGCGCGACGCGCCGGAAAGCGATTTTGAGGCACTTCGGCAGCGTGGCGCGGGTTCGGGCGGCATCGGTGGAGGACGTCGCCGCTGTGCCGGGGATTGGTCGTGCACTTGCCGAGACCGTCAAGGCCGCGCTCGAAGGCATGTAGGGCCTGCGGGTACTCCCGCGCTTCCGAGAGCGACCGCGGACGGGCAGGTACGCGGCGTGCTCCGTGCCCTTCGCGACAGGTGGGCCCGCGCGCGAGTCCGGGTGGGGGCGCTTTCTCGCCGGCGCCCGCTCGGGTGGAGGCTGCCGCTCCCTGTAGCCGTTGCCGGTCTGGCCCTGGGCTCGGAGCTGGCACTCCTCGGTAGCCCGTACGGGCTGAATATCATCTTGACGAGCGTGCTGGTCGGGCCGCTCGTTTTGCTGTGGCATCGTCGTCTCGGAGCGGTGGTGCTGCTTTCGGCCTCGTGCGCCCTCTGTGGGCATGTCCGGGCGAATGGGCTCGTCTCGGGGGAACCCGCGTTCGTCGGTGGGCCCCTTCGGGAGCGAACCGTTCGGGGCGTCGTGGAGTTGGTGCGACGCGGGGAGTGGGCGCCCGGGGTTGGCTGGGCGAGGCTCGAGGTGCGGGTGGCGGAGACGCAGGAGAGGCTGCGTGGGCCGTCTGTAGGGGACGGAATCCGGGTATCGGTGGGCCGGAGTCGAAGCCCCTGGGAAATTGGGGACGAGGTCGAGGTGCGGCTGACGCCGCGGCCTGTCCGAGGTTTCTGCAATGGCGGCCGGGACCGGTGGGCCCGCTGGCTCGTCGACCGCGGCGTCCAATGGACCGCCTGGGTGCGCGACGATGGGAATCTCACCGGCGTCGGCCCGGCCCCGGTGCGCTCCGTCGGGGGCTGGGTGAGGCGGGTCCGTGGCGACATCGGAACGCGGATCGACCAGAGCGTCGGCGATCCGGCAGCGGCTGTGCTGCGGGCACTCGTGTTGGGGGACAAGGGGCGTCTCACGCCGGCCCTCCGCGAGACGTTCGCCCGGACGGGTACGGCGCACCTTCTCGCGGTGTCCGGGATGCATCTCGCCATCGTGGCCTCGAGTGTGGTCGCAATCGCCCGATTTGCGTTGGCCGTGCCGCGCCGGCTCGCGCTGGGGATCGCGCTCACCCGAGTCGCGGCACCTGCGGGTGTTCTTGCTGCGGCTGCCTACGCACTCCTGACTGGCGGGGCCGTCTCGACGATGCGCGCGCTCGGGATGGCCGCGGTGGTGGGGCTCGGCCTCTGCCTTCGCCGCCGGGCGGTGTCGTTTCGTGCGCTCCTCTTCGCAACCGGACTTTTGTTGCTGACCGACCCCGACATCCTGCGGGACCTTTCGTTCCAGCTCTCGTTCGTGTCCGTCGCGGCGATTCTGGGGCTGGCCACGCGGTCTCGCGGGACCGCGCTCGGGAGTGCCATGTCGCCTGGCTCCGGATCGGCACGGCCCCGGAAGGCGTGGGCCTGGTTGGTGAGCGGCGTGATGGTCTCGCTCGCAGCGGGAGTCGGCACGGCGCCGCTCGCAGCGCACTACTTCGGAATGGTGTCTCTGGTCGGTGTTGTCGCGAATCTGGTCATCGGGCCCTTGCTGGGCGTTGGTGCGCTGGGTCTGGGGCTGGTCAGTGCCCTCTGCGGCCCGTGGGCGCCGTGGGTCGGCCGGGTCGGGTTCGTTTGGGCCGGGCAGCTCATCGATCTTTCGATTGCTATCGCGGACTGGTTCGGCACGTGGCCCCATGCGGCGGTCCCGCTCGAGCTTCCGGGTGTCGCGACCGTGCTGTTGGGGCTCGCTGCGATCGCGACGATGGCACTGCGGTCGCGCCGGTGGCGAAGAAGGGCCTGGCTGGCCTGCGGGATCGTCGCGGCAGCCCTCTGGTTACGGGCGCCGACCGGGCAGATGAGGTTGGCCGCACTCGACGTCGGCCAGGGGGACGCTCTGCTCCTGGAGGCGCCGGGAGGGGACCTATGGGTCGTGGATGCCGGTGGGCTCGGCGGCGACTTCGATACCGGGGCGAGTGTCGTGGTTCCCGCCGTGGCGGCCCGCCGGGGTGGCTCTCTGCGCGCCGTGGTCCTATCCCACGCGGATCGCGACCACTACGGCGGTCTCGCCGCCGTGATCGAGGCGCTGCGGCCGGGCGAATTTTTGTGGAATGACAGGCCTTCGGAGTCTCGCAGCTTTCAGGCGCTCCTGGAGGCGGCGCGTCGGGGGGGAGCCGCCCAAGTGGCCGCGAGCGCCGGGAAACGCTTTTGGGACTCCCGCGGGGAGGTGGAGCTCACCGTTGTACACCCGCCGGAAGCGAGCGCGTCCTTTGGCCGCAACGATGCCTCGCTGGTGCTGTCCGCGCGCTACGGCGCCACCCGCATCTTGTTCGCCGGTGACATCGAAGCGCGAGCCGAGCGCAGTCTGGTCCGGGGTGGAGCGGATCTGGCGGCGACAGTGCTCAAGGTGCCGCACCACGCAAGCCGGACGTCGAGCACGGCGGCATTCGTTCGCGCCGTGCGCCCAGGGCTCGCGATCGCGTCCCTCGGAACCTTCAACCGCTTTGGTTTTCCGGCTCCAGAGGTCAGCGCACGCTACCACCGTGCAGGCACTCGGTGGCGGGCGACCGGACGGTGGGGCGAGGTCGTCCTGGTCAGCGATGGCCAGGTCGAGCGGGTCGAAACGTGCCGCTCGGACTGAGTCGGTAGGGAGTCGGGCTAATGCCGCTGCTCCACTTTGCGCCCAAAGGTAACCTCACCTTTGTCGATTCGGATCGAGAAACCACAGGACGGGCTCGTGCACACCCACGCCTTGAACATGACGGTTGCACCTTCTTGCCCGTAATCCGAGAGCGGTATCAACAACCCCCCGTTGCACTTCTGACACTTCGGCAACTCCATCAACCACTCTCCTCTGGGCAACTCCCAACTGGGAACGTATAGGATTTTGTCATGTCCCAAATCAAGGATACCGCGAGGTGGGTCCCGACTGGGTCGTCCAAGTCTCTTCGGCCGAACGCCGCCAATGCGATAGACGGACAGATCTCCGGGCTCCTTGCCCGGCGAAATCGGCTGATCGAGGAGCTGGCCTCCGTTGACTCCAAGCTGGCGGATTTACGAGTTACCGCAAGTGGTAGGGCTCCGGCGGAGCCGTCTGAGAAGGATTCGCGGTGGTTCCCGATTCGCGGCGAGCAACTGGTAGCGGGAGGATTCGCGTTGCCGCCTGGGTTGGATCGGGAAGATCTGAACCGGCGGCTGTCGACAATCCTGGTGGACGAACGGCGCGGAGGAAAGCCAATCGACGGGCTCGAATTGCTCGTTGCGTTCGCGGCCCGCGGCGGGCGAGTGCTCTCGGTCCGGACGCGCCGGCCCGGCGACGCCGGTTGGATCCGGCGATTCGAAGCCCTCGGCCGGGCTGGCGGGCACTAGCCTTCGCCGTCGGCGGCAGGCTCGGTGTCGCCGGTCGACGTCACCTCGATCTCCCATTCGCCGCGGGCGAGGTTCTGGTCGGCTCGGACGTCGATGGAGACGCCGAGGTCTTTGCGGGTTTCGGCCACGCCCTTCTGGAAACGCTTGCGCAGCGCCTCTGCGAGTTCCGTAGAGACCTTTACGCGCAACGAAGCGACGTTCCCGGCCGACCCGACGTGGCGCCGGGCGTCACGCATCACCTGCGCGGCGAGGGACTCGATCGAACGGAGCCGTCCGTCGCCCGAGCACGTGGGGCAGGGCGACGTGATGAGCTGGCGAAGGTTGTCGCGGGTGCGCTTGCGGGTCATCTGTACGAGGCCGAGCTCGGAGATCCGCAGAATGTTGGTCCGGGCCTTGTCGCGCTTCACCGCCTCAGCGATGGCGTCGCTGACCTTCTTGCGGTTGGCGGCCTTCTCCATGTCGATGAAGTCGATGATGATGATGCCGCCGATGTTTCGCAGGCGAAGCTGATCGATCGAGACCCCGGCCGCCTCGAGGTTGGTCTTCAGGACCGTTTCCTCGTGGGTGCTCTTGCCGACGAAGCGTCCGGTGTTCACGTCGATCGTCGTGAGGGCCTCGGTCTGATCGAACACCAGATAGCCGCCCGATTTGAGCCAGACACGTCGCTCTAGGCCCCGGCGAACCTGGGTCTCGATGCCGAATCGGTCGAAGACGGGCTCGCTGTCGTCGTAGAGTTCGACCCGTGATTTGAGCTTGGGTTGCAGCACTCCGTCGATGAACTCGATGATGCGATCGTGGTCGGCAGGGTGGTCGACCACCACCTTGTCCACATCACTCGTGAAGAGATCGCGGATCGAGCGGAGGACGATGTCGAGGTCCTCGTGGAGCTGGCTGGGAGCCGGCGAGTCCGCGTTTTTCTTCAGAATGTTGGCCCACAACCGGCTCAGGAACTTCATGTCAGCGAGGATCTCGCGCTTGCTGATCCCCTCGCACGCGGTTCGGACGATGTAGCCGCCGCTGCCCTTGGTCCTGCCCGACTCGACGATCTCGCGAAGGCGTTTGCGCTCGGGCTCATTGTCGATTCGGCGGGAGACACCGATGTGATCGGACGTCGGCGTGTAGACCACGAAGCGGCCGGGCAGCGAGATGTGGGACGTGATCCGGGCGCCCTTGGTGCCGATCGGTTCCTTCGAGATCTGGACCAGGACTTCCTGGCCCTTGCTCAGGACATCCTGAATCGCGGGCTTGGCGGGCGCGTCGTCCTCGCGTTCCTCCTCGTCCTCCTCCTCGGGCTCGTCGTCCGGTTCCGCCTCTTCGGCTTCGTCGGTCGCGTCGATCTCGGTCTCATCCTCGAGCTCGACGTCGTCCGGCTCCGCCGGGTCGTCCTCGGCCGTGACGACTTCGGCGGGGTCTTCCTCGACGTCGGCGTCCTCGGCGAACGCTGCCATCGGATCCCCGTCATCATGGCCGTCGTCGGCTTCGTCCGCGTGCTCGTCGCGCTGTGGAGGATCCCAGAAATCCGACACATGCATGAAAGCGGCCTTATCGAGGCCGATCTCCACGAAGGCGGCCTGCATGCCCGGAAGCACCCGCAGAACCTTCCCCTTGAACACGTGGCCGACGATCGAGTGGTCGCCCGCGCTCTCGAGGTGCAACTCGGCAAGCGCGTTGCCTTCAGTTAGGGCGACGCGGGTTTCGATGGCGGAACTGTTGACGACGATCTGTTTACGCACTTGAAGTTGCGGTAATTCGTAGCGGCCTGAGCCCCAAAGAGAAACGGGGCCGGGTGCGCCTAGAGCGACTGGGGCCGACCCCCACGGCGGGGTCGGGCGAAAAGCTGAGCGCTGGCGAGTCCGCGGCGCACGCGTCTCGCGCGACCGCCATGACTCCGGCTTATCCAATGCGGAATCCAAGGGCAAGCAGATGCCGGGAAAAGCCCCAAGGCCCGGGCCTTGGAGGCTCTTCGCCTTGACTTCGGTCGAGGGACGCCGGTAGCGTTTTCCTGCTCGCCCGCAGGGGAGGGCCAGAACGATTCGGATGAACGGCGCGGCGGCTCTTCGGCAACGGGACGTCGGCGATGGCCCCAAAGAGGCTCCTCGCCGGGGGGAAGCCTTGCTCCGAAGCAAGGCCCTGGTGCTGAACCGAAGCTTCCTGCCGATCCACGTCACCTCCGTCCGCCGGGCCTGCGTGCTCTTATACGGAGGAATCGCCCGAGCCGTGGACACGACGTACGAGACGTTCGACTTCGCGCGCTGGTGCCAGGCGGGCCCGAGCGAGGGGGAGCGTCTCGGGCTCATCGGTCGGACGATGCCGGTCCCCCGGGTCATCCAACTCGCCGTCTACGATCGCGTGCCGCGCAGGGAGGTGCGGTTCAGTCGTCAGAACGTCTACTCGCGCGACGGCGACACCTGTCAGTACTGCGCGCGCCGTCTTCCTCGAAGCCAACTCAATCTCGATCATGTCTTGCCGCGATCGCAGGGGGGAACGTCGAGTTGGGAGAACGTCGTCTGCTCTTGTCACCGATGCAATTGGCGCAAGGGGGGGCGAACCCCCGAGCAGTGCGGGGTGCGTCTTCTTCGCAAACCCCGGCGTCCTGCATGGACTCCGTTTCTTGCCGAGACTGCGTCGCGCGGCCGGTATTCCGAGTGGGGACCGTTTCTCGGTGTGCGCGCGACGGAGTCGTGCTGATGTTCGGGCGTCGTTTGCATCGCAGACCGCAATTACTTGTGGCCACTCTTGACTCCGACCACAATTTGATGGGAAGTCGGGTTCGGTTGAGGCGCCCGCGCGCGACGCGCGGGCCGATGCGGTAGGGGAGGTAGGAAGTGCGTATCCGGCAGATCGATCTCGTCGGCTTCAAGTCGTTCCGAGAACCGACCAAAGTGACCCTCCTGCCGGGTCTCAACGCGGTCGTTGGTCCCAACGGCTGCGGTAAGTCGAACATCTCCGACGCGATCCGATGGGTCATGGGGGAGCAGAGCGTAAAGAATCTGCGCGCCAAGGACATGGAGGACGTGATCTTCGGTGGGAACGCGACGAGCGATCCGCTGAACATGGCCGAGGTCACGTTGACGTTCGACCAGGCCGACGAGGCGTCGCTCGGCACCGAGGGCTTGGAAGACGGCCTTGCTGCGCAGATTGCAAAGCTGGCCGAATTTTCCGTCACTCGAAAAATCTTCCGCTCGGGAGAGTCGCAGTATTTGATCAACGGTTCCGTGGCTCGGCTCCGTGACATCACCGAGTTGTTCATGGGCAGCGGCGTCGGCCCCAAGGCCTACGCCATGATCGAGCAGGGGCGGGTAGGCCAGATCGTCCAGGCCAAGCCTGAAGAGCTCCGGATGTTCATCGAAGAGGCGGCTGGCACGACCCGCTTCCGCGCCCGCAAGATCGCCTCCGAGCGCAAGCTCGCACGCACCCGGGAGAACCTCTCGCGGGTGAATGACGTCATGCGGGAGATCGACCGGCAGCTCGGCGCGCTCCGTCGGCAGGCGAAACGAGCCGAGGAGTACCGCCTGGCCCAGGACGAACTCCGAACCACGGAGATCGGCCTCGCGTCCCACCGGTTCCAGGTCCTCCACGCCGAGCGGGATCAGATCGCCGAACAACTCGCGGAGGTGCGCCAGAGCCTGGCGGGCCTGCAGGAAGAACTGACCAGCCAAGAAGCTGCCCGCGACGAGGCCCAGGCCGAGGACCGAATCGCAAAGGAAGAGATCGAGGTCGGCTTCTCCCGTGTTGCCCAGAGCAGCGCCGTCGTGGTCCGGGCCCGAGAGCGCCAGGCCGCGACCCGGGACGTCGTCGCCGGGCTGGACGAGCGCATCGAGCGCACGGCCGAAGAGTCCCGCACGATCCAAGGCCGCGACGCCGAACTCGCCGAGCAGGTTCGGAACGCCGAGGAGGTCCGGGTCCGGGCCGCCGGCGTCGTTCGCCGGGCCGAGGTGGCTCTGCAGGAGGGCGAGGAATCCCTGCGGGTCGCTCAGCCGGAGCGCGAAGGGCGCCGACAGGAGCACGCCGATACGCTGGCGCAGCTCAACGAAAACCGCGGCAAGGCCGCGGCCGCTTCAGCTCGCCGGGCCGAGGGCGGGACCCGCATGGAGGAACTCCGCGGTGACCGCACGCGTCTCGAGGAGCGCGCGGGCGAACGCCGTCGCGACGTTGAGAACGCCGGTGTCGAGCTCGAAGAAGCTCGCGGGGCGCAGCATGCGGCTCGCGAACTGCACGATCGCCTCGAAGGCAGCCGACGTCGCGCAACCGCGGAGCTGCGTGGCCGCGAAGAGTCGGTTCGAAGTCTGGAAGAGCAGCAGGCGGGCCTGCGCGAGGGCATCGTCCACGTGCGTGGCCGAGTCGAGGGACTGCAGGAGCTGGAGCAGGCCTACGCGGGCTACGCCGAGGGCATCGGGACCGTCATGGCGATGGAGACCCCGCCGCGGGCGCTCCTCGTAGAGGTCCTCGAGATCCCCGAAAACCTCGAGCCCGCGGCCGCTGCCGCGCTCGGTGAGGTCCTCCAGGGGGCGGTTGTGGGCCGGCCTCTCGACGGAGCTCAGATCGCGGACCACCTGCGGACGTCCGGTGATGGCCGCGTGTCGCTGGTTCCGATCGAGGGACGAATCGAGGCCGATGGATCGGCGCCTCTGCCGTGGGGAACCGTACGACTCGCACCGCGCATCGGCGCGAAGCCCGGGTACGAGCGGCTGCGGGACGCGCTGTTCGGAAACGTCATCCTGGCCGACGACCTGGCCACGGCCGTCAACGCATGGAACACGCACGGCAACGGGTACCTCTGGGTCACCCGAGCTGGCGACGTGGTACACCCGAACGGGGTCGTGACCGGCGGCCAGGCCCCGGCCTCGGCCGACATCCTCGAGAGGCGACGCGCACTCAGCGAACTGGGCGAGAAGCTCGCCACCGACGAGCGGGACCTCGTGGTCGTCGAGACCCGGCTCGAAGCCGTCCGAAGCGAGTGCGCCCAGCTCGGTGACGAGCTTCGCCGCCTCGACTCGGATGCGCACGAAGCCACGCTGGCGC
The DNA here is from genome assembly GCA_029243485.1 of Candidatus Binatia bacterium. NCBI lineage: Bacteria > Candidatus Binatota > Binatia (SeqCode) > Binatia bacterium. The sequence continues at coordinate 215,423 of JAQWRY010000007.1, forward strand.
TGGTCGCGTCCGAGCACCGGCGCGACGCTGCAGAGCGCGAGCAGTCGGCTTCGAGGGCCCGTTCCACGGAAGCCCAGCAGGAATTCGACGTTGCGCTGGAGGCGATCGCCCGCGCCGAAGTTCTCGCGCGCGAGGCACAAGAGGCGGAAGCGGAGGCTGTTGCGGCCATTGCCGAGTGGGAAGAGCGCCTCGAGAGCGCGGTCACGTCGCTGGCCGAGCAGCAGCGTGTGGTCGAGGAGTGTGAGCGCCACCGGGACGCGTTCCGCCGGTCGCTCGGGGAGTCGCGAGAAGCGATGACCCACGCCGTCTCCGAGCATGCGCAACGCGAACACGAGCACTCGGTGGTCATGGCCCGTGTGAAGACGCTCGTGGAGGACGTCGATCGACTGCAGTCGGAGCGGGCCTCCGCGACGGCCGGCCTGGAGCTTCTCGCGCGAGAGCTCGAGGAAGCACGCGTCGCCCTGGCGGAGCGTGAGGCGGGGGTCGAGGCCGTTCGCACCAAGGCCCGGCACGTTCAGGACAGGCTCGGGGAGTGCGAACAGCGCCTCTCGGTCGCTCGCCGCGGCTACGACTCGGCCCGCGACGAATCCTCCGCGCTGGAGACCCGGTCGGCGTCGCTCGAAGCTCAGGTCGATGCGCTCGCGGTCCAGACCCGAGAGCACCACGGGGTCGAAGTCAACGAGGCCGAGCACCCCGCGGAATTCGAAGAGGAATCGGCCCTGGCCCGCATCGCGAACCTAAGGGATCGGCTCGGGCGTCTAGGCGACGTGAACCTTGCCGCCATCGCGGACGCCAAGGAACTGGAAGACAGGCATGCGTTCCTGCTGACTCAGCGGAGCGACCTCGAGTCGTCGATGGAGAATCTCGAGCAGACGATCGGCGAGCTCAGCCGTACGACCCGCAAGCGTTTCAAGGAGACGTTCGAGCAGGCCAACGAGAAGTTCCGCGAAGTGTTCGTTGAGCTCTTCAAGGGCGGCGAAGCCTCCCTCGAGCTGACCAATCCGTCGAACATGATGGAGACCGGCGTCGACCTCGTGGTGCAGCCCCCCGGGAAACGCCTGGGAAGCCTGGCGGTCCTGTCCGGCGGCGAGCGCGCGCTCACGGCTGTGAGCCTGATCATGGCGCTTTTCTCGCTGCGTGCGACTCCGTTCTGCGTTCTCGATGAGGTCGATGCGCCGCTCGACGATGCGAACGTCACGCGATACAACGCGATGCTTCGTCGGATGAGCGCCCGCACCCAGTTCATCGTCATCACGCACAAACAGCGGACGATGGAGTCCGCGGACGCTCTGTACGGGGTCACCATGGCGGAGGCGGGCGTTTCGCAGATCGTTTCGGTCCGAATGGGCTCGACCGACGACGAGAGCCAGGTGCTCGCGGCCTCGGCCTGAGCGACGCTGGATCGATGCCGGAGTGGACCAACCCGGCGATGGTCGGCTGGGCTTCGGCCTGGGGCATCGCGCTCCTGGTCGTGCTGTTCGGCCTTCTGCGCGACCGCCTTCGGGCGCGGGCCGACGTCGAAGCCGCGGCGGAGCCGCCGGGGTCGGCACCCGAGAGGGAGGTCGAGCGATCGGCAGGCGATCGTTTCCGGCTTGGGCTGAGCAAGAGCAGCGACGCGCTCGCGCGCCGGATCCGGGGCGCACTCGGACAGGACGCGGACCTCGACGCCCTCCTCGAAGGGCTGGAGCAGGGCCTGATCGAGAGCGACGTCGGTGTGCGGACCACCCAGACGCTACTCGAGGCCGTGCGGGGGCTCCCCGCGGCCGACCGGACCGAAGCCGGCGTTCGCGCGGCGCTGCGGCGTGAGGTGGGTTCCCTCTTGGCCCAGGAGCCCGGTGGGGGTGAGCCGACGGGTGAGGCTCCCTGGGTCTGCCTGGTCGTGGGCGTGAACGGGGTCGGGAAGACCACGACGATCGGCAAGCTCGCCACCCGCCACCGCGAGGCGGGACGCTCGGTCCTACTCATCGCCGGTGACACGTTTCGCGCCGCGGCGATCGAGCAGCTCGAGGTCTGGGCCGGTCGAAGCGGAGCAGAGATCGTCCGGCAGGAAACGGGCGCAGACCCGTCGTCCGTCGTGTTCGACGGCGTGGCGGCCGCGGTCGCTCGCAAGACGGACGTCGTGCTCATCGACACCGCGGGTCGGCTGCACACCAAGGTGAACCTGATGGAGGAGCTGAAAAAGGTGCGGCGGATCGTCGAACGCCAGTGCCCCGGGGCTCCGCACGAGGTGCTTCTCGTCTTGGATGCGACGACGGGGCAGAACGCGATCTCGCAGGCCCGGTCGTTCACCGAGGCGGTCGGCGTCTCGGGCGTCGCTTTGAGCAAGTTGGATGGCTCGGCCCGCGGCGGAATGGCGGTCGCGATCCGACACGAACTCGGCCTTCCGGTGCGCTACGTCGGCCTCGGCGAGACGGCGGCAGACCTCCAGCCTTTCGACGCGGGAGCCTTCGTGGACGGGCTGCTTCCCGACGTCGAGTGATCCCAGCCGTGGGCCGGTGGATCGCTTGACACCTGGCCGAGATGGTCCCTAGGGTCCGAACGGGTTCGTCCGCCCCGCGCTCCAGGCTGTTTCGTCCCGGAGCTGACACCGGGGCGGTAGATTGACGAGTTCTACGATGTCCGAAATATATTGGAGAAGGACGAGTGAGCAACTTGCAGACGGGGCTGGCCGGCTTCGTCGTCGGGACGGTCATCTGGGCGCTGTTGTATTTGATGCAGCGATCCGGGATTACGAAGCGGGCACAAGACGCCGACGCAGCTGGCGAGAAGGTACTGGACGAAGCCCGAAATAGGGCGGAATCGATCACGAAAGAGGCCGAGGTACAGGGGAAAGAGGAGGCGCTAAAGGCTCGATCGAAAGTCGAGCGAGAGACCCGCGACCAGCGACGGGAACTCTCTGAGTTGGAGAAGCGCCTCACCGGGTTGGAAGTCGACCTCGAAAAGAAGAAGGCCAGGGTCGATTCCCGGGGCAAGGAACTCGACCGCCGCGACAACACCCTTCGGGATCAGCAGAAGGTGGCTGACACGACGAAGGCCGAGCTCGACGAGAGCCTAAACGCAGCCCGCGCGGCACTCGAGAGCGCCGCAGGCATGACTCGCGACGAGGCGAAGCGCGGCCTGGTCGACGAGATGGCATCCGAAGCCCGCCTCGAAGCCGGCCGTCGGGTCCGGCAGATCGAGGAAGAGGCGAAGGAGGACGCCGAGCGTCGCGCGAAGAAGGTCGTCGCCGTCGCGATCGAACGCCTGGCCGGCGAGTGGGTCGCCGAGCGCACCATCTCGATCGTCCACCTCCCGAGCGACGACATGAAGGGCCGGCTGATCGGCCGCGAGGGGCGGAACATCCGAGCGATCGAGGCCGCCACGGGCGTCGATCTGATCATCGACGACACACCCGAAACCGTAGTGATTTCCTGCCACAACCCGGTCCGCCGGGAGATCGCCAAGATCGCCGTTGACAAGCTCATCGCCGACGGGCGGATCCACCCGGGCCGTATCGAAGACGTGGTGCGGAAGTCCGAGAAGGACGTCGAAGAGACCGTCCGCGAAGCCGGTCAGAAGGCCCTTTTCGAGGTCGGTGTCCACGGCGTTCATCAGGAGATCGTGAAGCTCCTCGGGATGCTTCGATACCGCTACAGCTACGGGCAGAACGTCTTGGCGCACTCGATCGAAGCGGCGTTCATCTGTGGCGTCATGGCGAGCGAACTGGGCTTGAACGCCAAGCAGGCGCGTCGCGCGGCGCTGTTGCACGACATCGGCAAAGCGCTCACCCACGAGGTCGAGGGCTCGCACGCGCTGATTGGTGCGGACATCGCTCGGAAGTACGGGGAGTCCGCGAAGATCTGCAACGCGATTGCCGCACACCACGAAGAGGTGAAGGCGGAGACGATGCTCGCGCCCCTGGTGGACGCCTCCGACGCTCTCTCTGGAGCCCGCCCGGGTGCCCGGCGCGAGGTCTTGGAGTCTTACGTCCAGCGCTTGGAGGACCTCGAGAAGATCTCGAACTCCTTCAAGGGCGTCGAGAAGTCCTTCGCCGTCCAGGCCGGACGCGAGATCCGGATCTTCGTGGATCCGGGGAAGGTGAACGACGACGAGTCGGCGCTGCTCGCGCGTGAAGTCGCGCGGCGGGTAGAGAGCGAGATGACGTACCCCGGGCAGATCCGGGTCACCGTGATTCGGGAGACCCGCGCGAGCCATCTTGCGCACTAGAATCCTCCAGGGGGCAACATGAAGATCCTTTTCCTGGGGGATGTCGTCGGGCGTGGAGCCCGGCGCTTGCTGCGAAGCGAGCTGCGACGGCTCCGGGCCGAGAACGAGGTCGACTTCGTCATCGCCAACGGTGAGAACGCCGCCGGCGGGCGGGGAATCGACCCGGATTCTCTCGAGGAGATGCTGGACTCTGGCGTTGATGTACTCACGTCGGGGAACCACATCTGGCAGCATCGCAGCATTCTCCCGTACCTCGACCGAGAGGAGCGACTCCTGCGGCCGCAGAACTTCGCGCAGGGGAGTCCCGGGCACGGTTTCGCCGTAGTCGAAGCAAAGAACGGCGTGAAGGTGGGTGTTCTGAACCTGATCGGCCGGGTCTTCATGGACAACTACGATTGTCCGTTCCGCGCGGCGGATGAGGTGCTGGCCGGCCCGGGAGCGGAAGCTCAGGTCGTGATCGTCGACATGCACGCCGAGGCGACGTCGGAGAAGGTCGGGATGGGGTGGTACCTCGACGGGCGGGTCGCGGCCGTCGTGGGAACGCACACGCACGTCCAGACCGCCGACGAGCGCGTTCTGCCGGGCGGCACGGCCCACCTGACCGATGCGGGCATGTGCGGGCCGACGGATTCCGTGATCGGCATGCGGCGCAAAGAGGTGATCGAGCGGTTCTTGAACCAGCGCCCGGCACGTTTCGAGGTGGCGAAAGGGCCCGTCGTCCTGCAAGGAGCCTTCATCGACGTCGACCCGGAAACGGGCAACGCACAAGCGATTCGGCGTCTGCGTGAGGTGCACCAGCCATGAGCAACATTGCCGAGCAGATGGAGGTCATCCGCCAAGGCGCGGTCGATCTCCTGCCCGAAGGCGAGTTCGAGAAGAAGCTCGCGCGGGCGGAAAAAGAGGGGAGGCCGCTCCGAGTGAAGCTGGGCGCCGACCCCACGGCCCCGGACCTACACCTCGGCCACGTCGTGGTGCTGCGGAAGCTCGCCCAGTTCCAGGAGCTCGGCCATCAGGTCATCTTTTTGATCGGGGACTTTACCGGCCGGATCGGCGATCCGACCGGCCGCTCCGAGACCCGCAAGGCGCTCACGCGGGAGCAGGTGGCGGCGAATGCTGAGACCTACCGTGAGCAGATCTTCAAGATCCTCGATCCGGACAAGACCTCCGTCCGCTTCAACTCCGAGTGGATGGAGAAGATGAACGGGGCGGACATGGTGAAGCTCTGCGCCCAGTTTACGGTGGCTCGGATGCTCGAGCGGGACGATTTCGAGAAGCGGATGTCGGAAAACCGGGCGATCGGGATCCACGAGCTGCTGTACCCGCTCGTGCAGGCCTACGACTCGGTGGCGCTGGAAGCCGACGTCGAGGTGGGGGGGACAGACCAGCGGTTCAACCTGCTCGCGGGCCGAGAGATCCAGAAGTCCTACGGAAAGCCGCTCCAGGCGGTTCTGACGATGCCGCTCCTCGAAGGCACCGATGGAAAACAGAAGATGAGCAAATCCCTGGGGAATTCGATCGGCGTGGCCGATGCCCCGGAGGAGACGTTCGGCAAGCTCATGTCGATCTCTGACGACCTGATGGCTCGCTACGCGACGCTCGTGAGCGACGGGATGACCGGTCTCGGAGCGCAGGTCGCCGCGGGGAAGATCCACCCGATGGAGGCCAAGAAGGCCCTGGCGGAGAATATAGTGGGACAGTTTCACGGGGCAGAGGCCGCCGGCGCTGCTCGGACGCACTTCGAGCAGCGTTTTCAGGAAAGAAATGCGTACGAGCCCGATGAGGTCGAATTGGAGGCCGACGCCGAGGGCGGTCTGCCGCTTTTCCAGATCGTCTCGAGTATCGGGTTTGCCAAGTCGAACAGCGAAGCGCGACGTCTGGCAGGGCAGCGCGCCGTGAAGGTGGACGGAGAGGCTGTCGAGGACCCCCTGCACCGGCTCCCTGCGGGGGGGGAATACCTCGTCGCCGTGGGGCGTCGCAGGCTAGCTAAAGTACGTATCCTCGTGCCTTTTTCGTGACACCCCCCTTGACGCTCCGCGTCCGCGGCGTTAACAACACCGATTCCAACGGCGGCCTGAAGCGGCAGGTCAGTTGGTGAGCCGTCCTCCGGTAGTTGTTGACTCTCGCGGGGTGCTCAGTTAACTCTCCGCTCCTTGCCCGTGTGGCAAGTGTTCGGTCTTTGAAAACTAAGTGGTAGCGCGCCAATCTCGATGCGAGGTTGGCAAACCAGTAGAATCGAATTAGGTCGGGACCTGTTCAATTAGCTGTCGAAGTTTGACAGCGACTCTCTAACTGGAGAGTTTGATCCTGGCTCAGAGCGAACGCTGGCGGCGTGCTTAACACATGCAAGTCGAGGGAGAACGAGAACCTTCGGGTTCTTTAGTAAACCGGCGCACGGGTGAGTAACACGTAGGTAACCTACCTCGAAGTCTGGGATAACCTGTCGAAAGACAGACTAATACCGGATATGACCACGGGAGTGACAGCTCTTGGGGTGAAAGATGGCCTCTTCTTGAAAGCTATCACTTTGGGATGGGCCTGCGCATCATTAGCTTGTTGGTGGGGTAAAGGCCTACCAAGGCGACGAT